>DATLVW010000367.1:0-2306 GCA_035577085.1 Thermoanaerobaculia bacterium | reverse complement strand
GTGCGGGCGTCTTCGCCCGCGGCCATCGAGGCGTCCCGCCTCGATGGTTCGGATCCGGCCTGATAACTCCAATGGTTGAAACGGGTCCGGATCTGAAGCATGCCTGGCTGTCGCGAGGACGCCTGGACCTGCCCTCGGAATGAGAGCCTCCCGGTTGCGGTTTCACGCCCCGGTTCGGTAGGATTGCCGGCCCGATTCACGAAGGAGCATCACACGACATGTTGAAGATCCGTCTGCGCCGCCAGGGCGCAACCCATTCCCCGTTCTACCGCGTGGTGGTTTCGGACTCGCTGAAGACCCCCAGCAACGCCACGGTCGAGCAGATCGGGCACTACGATCCGAAGAAGAACCCTGCCGACGTCAAGATCGACCGCGCGCGCGTCGATTACTGGGTCAGCAAGGGCGCCCAGCTCTCGCCGACCGTCAAGTCTCTCCTGAAAAAGAACAAAACCGCGTAAGCTCCCTGCATGGAAGAGCTGATCGAGTTCATCGCCAAGTCGCTCGTCGACGATGCCGACGCGGTGAACACGCACGTCTACGATCGCGGCGATCAGACGGTCGTCGAGCTCGAGGTCGCCCAGGCCGACCTCGGCAAGGTGATCGGACGTCAGGGCCGGACGGCGCGCGCGATGCGGACGCTGCTGTCCGCGGCGGGCTCGAAAACGCGCCGCCGCTACACGCTCGATATCGTCGACTGAGGCGCACCATGGCCGGCGACCGCATCGCCCTCGGCATCATTCGCAAGGCGCACGGCGTGCGCGGCGAAGCGAGCGTCGAGGCCTGGAGCGATTCTCCTGACCGCTTCACCGGTCTCTCCGCCGTAACGCTCGTTTCCCCGGACGAGTCGCAGACGCGCGACGCCGTGATCGAGAGCGTCCGCATTCACGCGGGACGCGCGCTCGTGAAGTTTGCCGGAGTCAATGCCCCCGAGGATGTGCGGACGCTGCAGAACTGGACGGTGGAAGTACCGCTGACCGATGCTCGCACGCTCGAAGCCGATGAGTACTTTCTGCACGATCTCGTCGGATTGACGCTCGTCGATGCCGAGGGACGCGTGCGCGGCGTCGTTGCCGGAACGGAAGAGGGTGGAGGCGGCGTGCTCCTGAACGTCGAGCGCGACGGCCACCGATTCGATGTCCCGTTCGCTGCCGGCATCGTCACGAAGATCGATCTCGCAGCGAAGCGTGCTCTCGTGGATTTGCCTGTCGGGCTGGACGACCTCGATGCCGTTGCGGATTGATTTCGTCACGATCTTTCCCTCGATGTTCGAGCCACTGCTGGCCGAGGGGATCATCGCTCGCGGCGTCAAACAGGGACTGCTCGACGTCCACGTCTGGGATCTGCGCGATTTCGCGACCGACAAGCATCGGTCAACGGACGACGAAGCGTACGGCGGTGGGCCGGGCATGGTGATGCTGGCCGAGCCGGTCCTTCGCTGCGTGGAAGCGATTCGTGCTGACGCAGCCGAGGGCGAACCGGCGATTCTCATGACGTCGCCGCAGGGGCGCGTGTTCACGCAGGCGGCCGCGCGAGAGCTGGCATCGCGCTCGTGGCTGATTTTTCTCTGCGGACGCTACGAGGGATTCGATGAGCGGATCCGCGTGGCGCTTCAGCCGGACGAGATCTCGATCGGCGATTTCGTCGTCTCGGGCGGCGAGCTGCCGGCGATGGTCATCGCCGATGCGGTGGGCCGGATGATCGAAGGGGTCGTCGGCAACAGCGTGTCGGTTGAGGAGGACTCGTTCTTCCGCGGTCTGCTCGACTATCCGCACTACACGCGTCCCGAGGAGCTGCGCGGGATGCGCGTCCCCGAGGTGCTGATGTCCGGCCACCACGAGAAGATCCGTAAATGGCGGAAGGAGCAGGCCTTACGCGCGACGCTGCAAAAGCGGCCCGATCTGCTGGACGGCGCAGAGCTGGACGAGGAAGCGCAGGCGATGTTGCGCCGCATTCGTGAGGAATGAGTCCGCCGGAGGGCTGGTTCTACGGCGGGCGGAGCCTCCCGGAGACGGAATCTGAGTCTCGAGGTTGCCCAAACCGCCAAAATCGGCGATGCTTGCGGGCTCGCTCAGAAACACAGGAAGGTTGTCATCATGGCTCAGGATTTCATGAAGCTCGTCGAATCGCGTGAAACGCGCACCGACATCCCGGCATTTGCGACGGGAGATACGGTCAAGGTTCATGTGAAAGTCAAAGAAGGCGACAAGGAGCGCATCCAGATTTTCCAGGGTCTGGTGATCTCGCGCAAAGGCGGCGGCGCCCGGCAGATGTTCACTGTGCGTAAGATCTCTGGTGGAATCGGCGTG
>DATLVW010000366.1:0-2862 GCA_035577085.1 Thermoanaerobaculia bacterium | reverse complement strand
TGCCAAATGCGAAGGGCGATTTCGGAGGCTCGGCGGTACCGAGCTCGTAGACGTTGTCCGAGAGGATGAGGCGCGACGTGCCGACCGCTTCCTTCGATGGACCGGTCACTTCGATCGGACCGGTCGTTACCAGAACCGGCTGTCCGGCTTTGGCGAGGCCGACGACGGCCGTGTACTTGCCCGGCTCGAGCGTCAACGTCTTGTCGACGAAGAAGTCGGTGCGCGAGGCCGTGAGCTTCGCCGGCTCTTCGAACATCGTCACGCGCTTGCCCGACGCATCTTCGACCGCGCCGAAGATCGTGTCGGCACCGTCCGCGGCAACGCCGGCGGATGCCGGGACATAAACCGAGACGGGAACGAACGGCTCACCGGCCGGCGATATGAGCTCCGCGTACGCGAGTGCGGCGCCGTGATTGTTCCCTTTGCCACCCTTCGCTTCGACGACTGCCGCTTCGAGCGCTGCGGTCTTGAGCGTAGTGGCCGCTGCCGCTGGGGGAGGTGGCACTACCGGAGCCGCGCCCGCAGCCTGGAACGTCGGAGCCTTCGTCAGGCCCGGTTGCGTGATGAAACTGGCGATCATTTTCTGGGTCATCGCCGAGTTCGCATCGACGAGCGGTGTGGTCAGCTTGAAATCTCCTTCGCCGTATTGATCGTGAAAGGCCACGTCAAGGCGGGGAAGCCCGAAGGCCTTCTGCGCCAGCGCGGCTTCGTACGTCCAGGTCATGTCTGCCGAGCCGGAGCCACTCATGGCGCTACCGATCTCAATATCTCTCATGTTCTGTCTTGTATTCGCCTCACCAATCTTCGACGTGCGTTTCGCGGCGGTCGGCGGGCCGAACACGATCAGCACCCGGCCGGGATCGGTCATCGAGCCCTTCTTGCGTCCGTGGCCGAACTGATTGTCGGCCGACTTCACGCTCGCTTCGAATTGCTCACGGAATTCGTTGCGGGGCGTGGTGGGCGTGGGATCGCGGCGAGCCCAGAAAAGGTCGATGAAGGCGTCGGCATCGGCGTCCGTCTGCAGTGCCTTCCACGCCGCCTTCTCTTCGTTCGTCATGATGTACTGCACCGGGCCCTTGCCCCACTCCGCTTTGGCGGGCGAGAGCGCGGCAAAACCACTGGTGGCCGTTGCTGCCAGAACGGCAGCGGCCATCAACAAGTTACGAATTTTCATCAGTTTCTCCGGTTGAATCGACGTTCGTCCGAAACATCTCAGGATCGGGCCTATTCCATTCGAACGGTGCCGTCATTCGCCGTCGAATTTCTCCATCTCGTCGTAGAGTTTGTCCATCTCCGCGTCGATCTCGTCCTGCTTGATTAGCCCCTTGCGGACCAGCAGCGCAGCGAGGCTGTGAAGCAGGATGCTGTTCTCCACGATCATCTGCTCGAACTGTTCGTCGTCATCGCCTTCATTGCCATCCCGTTCGATGTCGTCCATGAGGTTGCGCCTCCTTCCGCGCTGGTGAGGATGTATCACAAATTGCGCTGCGCGCGTTGT
The DNA here is from genome assembly GCA_035577085.1 of Thermoanaerobaculia bacterium. Lineage (GTDB taxonomy): Bacteria > Acidobacteriota > Thermoanaerobaculia > Gp7-AA8 > Gp7-AA8 > JADGNZ01. Next base: position 1,364 of record DATLVW010000366.1, on the reverse strand, counting down.
CGGTTGTCGGTTGATTGCGGCTTCGCCGCGTAGTTGTCACGGGGGCCTGTGACGGGTTGCGCCCCCTTCGACCACTTGCGCCGCCAGCCCGTACTCGGCAGTTAACGCGCGAAGCGCAACCAACCGACAACCGGGAACGCGCGAAGCGCAGAAGCTACAATCCGCGCCATGAAACGCATCCTCGCACTCGCCTCCCTCGCCTTCCTTCTCCTCGGCTGCTCGAAACCCGAGGGCTCATCGGCCATGAAGGTAGGACTGCTCACTCCCGGTTCCGTCAACGACAATGGATGGAACGCGATCGCCTACGAAGGGCTTCAGGAGATTCACAAACAGCTCCACGCGGAAATCTCCAACCAGGAGACGAAGACACCTGCCGAGTTCGAGGAAGGGTTCCGATCGTACGGCGAGAAAGGTTACGACCTCGCCTTCGGTCACGGCTTCGAATTTCAGGATGCCGCGCTCAAAGCCGGCAAGCAGTACCCGAAGACGATCTTCATCACGACGTCAGGCAGCTCGGTGGCGCCGAACGTCTCTCCGATGGTCTTCGAGCTCGAGCAGGCCACCTACCTCCTCGGCGTGATCGCAGGCCGCGAGTCGAAAACGGGAAAGGCCGGAGTCGTCGGCGGCATCAACCTGCCATCGATCGCGTCGACCTTCCTGGCCTTCCGGGCCGGCGCACAGTCGGTGAACCCGAATTTCGAAGTGAAGGAAATCTACACCGGCAACTTCGATGACCCCGGCGCGGCCAAGCTGGCCACGCTCTCGCTGATCAACGCCGGCTGCGACTTCATCTTCCATCAGGCCAACGAGGCCGGCCGTGGCGTCTTCCAGGCCTGTCAGGAGCGCAAGGTCCGCTGCTTCGGATCGAACAAGAACCAGAACGATATGGCGCCCGACGTCATCGTCGCCTCGGCGGTCCTCGACGTGCCCGGCGCGTTCGTCTACATGGCGAACCTCGTCCACGATCACAAATTCAAGCCGCAGATCTACTGGCTCGGGCGCCGGCAGCGCGTCGTCTCGCTGGTCTGGAACGACCGGCTCAAATCGTCGCTGTCGCCGCAGACCGTCGCCGAGGTGGAGAAACTCGACGCGGCAATCCAGGCGGGGACGTTTACGGTTCCGCGGGGTAAGTTCTAACTCGAGCCAGGGGTCAGACCCAAAGTGAAAGTGACGAGAAATGGCTTGCCTCATGAACGAAGGACGTTTTTCGTCACTTTCACTTTGGGTCTGACCCCATGAAGCTGACGCACATCACCAAGCGCTTCGGCACCAACGTCGCCGTCGATGACGTTTCGCTCGCGTTCGCGCCCGGCGAGATCGTTGGACTCGTCGGGGAGAACGGCGCGGGAAAGACGACGCTGATG
>DATLVW010000365.1:0-5484 GCA_035577085.1 Thermoanaerobaculia bacterium | reverse complement strand
AGAACCGTACGTACATTGACGCATTCGAAAGGAGCGGTCTATGAACCATCGGTTTCTCATCGCAGCGGCTGTTCTGCTGACGGCCATCGGCGCCAGCGCGCAGTCGGCACTCACTCTTCCTCCCTCGGGCGGCAACGAACGCGCAACCGTGATCCAGCACATCGGTCTCGTCACGGTCTCGATCGACTACAGCAGTCCGCACGTTCACAGCCCGCAGGGGCAGGACCGCCGCGGCAAGATCTGGGGGACGCTCGTGCCGTGGGGCCTGACAAACCTCGGATTCGGCACCTGCAAGGAATGCCCCTGGCGCGTCGGCGCCAACGTGAACACCATCTTCACGACTTCGCACGACATCCAGGTCAACGGCTCGACCCTGCCCGCCGGCTCGTACGCGCTCTTCGCCATTCCGCAGCAGGATGAGTGGACCTGGATCTTCTCGAAGAATCACACATCGTGGGGCAGCTTCTTCTATGACCCTGCCGAGGACGCGCTTCGCGTGAAGGCGAAACCGGAGAAGAGTGACTATCACGAGGTCCTGACCTTCGACTTCACCGAACGGCGCAACGACCATGCAACCGTCGCGATGAAGTGGGAAGAGCTGGCCGTACCGATCGACATCAACGTGCCGAATGCCGCCGATCTCTATATCGCCAACCTTCGCAATGAGCTCCGCGACTCGCCGGGATTTAACGATACGACGTGGCAGCAGGCGGCGAGGTATGCGCTCGACCACAAACATCCGGCCGAAGCGCTGGCGTGGGCCGAGACGGCCAACAACGGCGGAGGCGGCATCGGCCGGAAAAACTTCACGAACCTGATGACGCTTGCCGAGGCCTACGAGGCAAACGGCAAGACGGCGGAGGCGGCGAAAGCGCGGGAGGAGGCGTTGAGCCATCCCACTGCGACGGCGCTCGATCTGCACGCCTACGCGCGAGCACTCCTGGCCGGAGGAAAGAAAGCAGAAGCGATCCAGGTGTGGGAACTGAATGCCAAGCGCTTTCCGGGCATGTGGCCGGTGAATGTGGGTCTTGCTCGCGGCAACTCGGCCGCGGGGCGCTATCCGGAAGCCTTGAAGTACGCAAAGCTGGCCCTGGCCCAGGCGCCCGACGACCAGAACAAGAAGAGCCTCGAAGGGATGGTGAAAAAGCTCGAGGCAGGTCAGGACATCAACTAGTCTCCATTTTCGGAGCTTTGACAAGGCCCGCCGGTTCCGGCGGGCCTTTTTATTAGCAATTCCCCTCGGCACTCCCTGAAAAGTAGGCGCGAAAGTAGCAATACCGTCGCCGCATGTTGGTAGCACTACTACTAAGGGCCCGTAAATAACGCAGAATGGGAGAGTTGTTCATGTCGAAGCGCCCTCGATTGATCGTAGTCGCCCTAATCGCCCTCGCCGCCTTCGTTCTGTCCTCCAACCTTTTCGCTCAAACAACCTACTATTTCAAAGGTGACCCCGCCGATCAGGCCAACAAAGTCGCCAACGACACCGCCAGCGGCACGATCGGTACCGCGACCTTCGATACCAGCCCGCCAACCGGCACAGCGCCGGTGATCCAGACTGGCCCGCCTTCCGTCGCCAACGCGGACTACGTCGGCAACCCTCTGGCCATCTACTGGTCCGGCCAGTACTCGGGGACTCTTGCCGGCACGCTCGACTTCAAATGGTATTGGTCGACCGGCAATCCGGAAACGATCGGAGTCGGTGGCGCGATCGAGGTCAGCGTGTTCGCCGATCCCGACTACACCGCGGACCGCGCGCAACCGCAACGGCTCATCGGCCGCGCCATCGTTCCTCTGACCGGGATCAGCGCGACGCCGACTCTCATCGAGAGTCTCGTTCCCGTCAACGGATCGGTATCGAGCACGCTGCTCATCCAGGTAATCCCGCAGTTCGTCGACTCGGGAAATGGACTGGCCGCGCTTTACAACTCGACGACGACGCCATCGAGTTTCGTCTTCACTACCGCGCAGCGCACGCCGTTCCCGGCAGCCACGCCGGCTACCGGACAGCCGCCGCGATTCAGTCTCTTCACGCCGTCGGCGGCGCAGCTCGCCACCGGACTCGGCACCGACGCCGGCGAGCCTTCGATCGGCTCGAACTGGATCACCGGCAACGTTCTCTTCCAATCGTTCGTCACCACCTTCCGCGTCTCGTTCGATGACTCCTGCCCGACCAATCCCACCTCGACGTGGGTTGCCAAACAATCGCAGATCACCGGCAATGAGAGCTTCGATCCGATTCTCTGGACGGACTCGAAGGTAGGCCGGACGATCGTCTCGCAATTGGTCTTCGCCAGCACGGAGAGTCTCTCCGCCGTTACCGACAACGACGGCGATCTCTGGCTGCCGTCGCAAGGCGCCGGAATCGCGTCGGGAATCGATCACCAGACGGTCGGCGGCGGACCGTTCCATCAGCCGCTGCTTGCAGGCGCGTTCTATCCGAATGCCGTTTACTACTGCGCCCAGGACCTGGCCCTTGCGAACTGCGCGCTGTCGCTCGACGGCGGCCTGACCTACGGACCGGCAGTCCCGATCTACACCTCGCAGTGCGGCGGGTTGCACGGTCACGTCAAAGTCGGCGCCGACGGCGTCGCCTACGTACCGAACAAAGACTGCGGCGGCAAGCAGGGCGTCGTCGTCTCCGAAGACAACGGCGTCACGTGGAACGTGAGGACGGTGCCCAACAGCCTCGCCGCGGGCAGCGATCCGTCGGTCGGCGTTTCGAAGAACGGCCGCGTCTACCTCGGCTTTGCTGACAACAACAATTCACCTGTCATCGCCATCTCCGACGATCACGGGCAGAGCTGGCACGATGTGAAAGACGTTGGCGCAGCGGCCGGCATCAAGAACACGGTCTTCTCGGAAGTCGTGGCCGGCGATGACAACCGCGCCTCCTTCGCGTTCCTCGGGTCAAACAGTATCGGCGCGCTCGACGCGCGCACCTATCCGGGCGTCTGGTACATGTACGTCGCCACGACCTACGACGGCGGATCCACATGGCACCTCGTCAACGCCACTCCCAACGATCCCGTGCAGCGCGGCCCGGTCTGGCTCAGCGGCGGCGCGGAGATCTCGCGGAATCTGCTCGACTTCAACGACATGACCATCGACAAACAGGGACGCATGCTCATCGGATTCGCCGACGGTTGCGTCGACGCCTGCGTTCAGGGGCCGGCAACCGCGCGTGGCAACTCGTACACGGCAGTGGCCTCGATCCTGCGTCAAACGGGTGGACGGCGGATGTTCGCTGAGTTCGACCCGGCCGAACCCACCGCTCCCTCTGCCCCCGCTCTCACGGTCACGCGCAACGGATCGCTGGCCAGACTGTCGTGGTCCGAAGGGAACAACGGCGGTTCCGCGATCACGAATTACTCCGTGCGACGCGACGGCACGGCCATCGCCAGCACCACCGCCACTTCGTACACCGATCCGACCGCCAATCCTTCGCAGACCTACAGCTACTCCGTCGTTGCAACGAACTCCGTCGGCTCGTCGTGCGGCAGCAACGCCGTCAGCTCGGCAGGCGGCGGCGGAAGCTCCTGCACGCTACCGGGCGTCACGGTCATGACCGATCCGACCGGCGACGGCGCTGCAGCCACAAATGCCTCGCTCGACATTCAGTCGGTCTCCATCGCCGAGCCGTACTACAGCGACGGCTCGCAGAAGCTCGTCTTCACGATGAAGGTCGCTTCGCTTGCAAGCGTGCCTCCGGGTGCCGAATGGCGCATCCTCTGGAACTTCCCGACCACCGACACCGGCTCGTACTACGTCGAGATGAACACCGATCCGACCGGCGTCGTCGCCTACCAGTACGGCACGATCGACCTGACCAGCGCGGTCGTCACCGCCGTCGGCCAGCCGCACCTCCTCGGCACCTGCGACGCGGAGTCGACGTTCCTGCCCGATGGCACGATCCGGCTCGTCCTCTCCACATCGAAGATCGGCAATGCCGCCGCCGGCGACATCATCGGCGGTCTTCTCGCTCGTACATTCGTCACATCCGGAAGCGTCGTCACCTCCAGCCGCTCGGCGATCGACACCGCGTCGACGACCGGCACCTACCTGATGGTTGGAAACGACTTCTGCGCGCCGCCGTCGCTGACGACGATCGAAGACGACGACGCACGCATCGCGTATTCGAACGGCTGGCATCTGCTGAGCGATGGAAACGCCAGCGCCGGCCACTTCCGCATGGGCAGCGGCAAAGCGACCGCAAGCCTGACGTTCTCCGTGCCATCGAACAAGTTCGGCTCGATCACGTTCAACTACGCGAAGAGCACGAAGGGCGGCACCGCCGAGATGTTCCTCGACGGCGTCTCGCAGGGCACGATCGACTTCTCAGGCCCGCTCGGCACTCTGAAGAACCCGCAGTTCACATTCAGCAAGACCTACGGACCACTGCAGCCGGGCTCGCACACGCTGCAGCTCCGCGGTAATGGCACCACGTATCTCGACAACTTCGTTCTCCAAAGCTCGTCGTCGAATGCGCAGCCTACGAGCGGACCGGGAACGACTTCCACGAGCACGTCCAATCTGTCGCTTGGCCAGGAGCTGGTATCGCAGATCACGCTTCCGGACAACGCGCAGGCGATCTCCATCGTCGCCGAGTCGTCGAATGGATTGCTGCTGCGAGTCGGACTCGTCGATGCAACAGGCCTTTCGCTGGCCACTGCGGACACGTCATCAGGCCTCGCCGTCATCAACCAGCCCCTGACGCACGGCGGCGTCTACCTCATCAAGACCGTCAACCTCAGCGCCGGGCCAGTGAGCGTCTGGACGGCGACGACACCACTCCTGAGCCGATAACAATCAAATGGCCAGCATGTTCTCTGCACTTCTTTTCCTCGTGGCAACCGCGGCGGCGCCGTCGCGGTTGCCCAATGCCTGCCAGTTGCTGTCGGCGCGAGAGATCGCGCACGTGCAAGGCGAAGCGTTCCGATCGGCCAAGCTCACGGAGACCGAGGCCGATGGGTTGCGCGTGTCGCAATGCTTTTATGCGCTGCCGTCGTTCACCAACTCGGTCAGCGTCGATCTGATGCACGGCAAGACGAGCGCCTTCTGGAAAGCGCATTTTTCAGGCGCACGCGACGAACGCGGGGCCGATGAAGATCACGACCGCGACGCCGCAATGAAGACCGCTCCGCCATCGCGCGAGGCAGAGGAAGAACATCAAAGCGCCGTGCGCAAAGTGTCCGGCGTCGGCGACACCGCCGTCTGGAGCGGCAACCGGATGTCGGGCGCGCTCTACGTCCTCAAAGGAGACGCTATCGTCCGAATCAGCGTCGGCGGCAAAGGCAGCGAGGACGAGAAGATCGAGCGATCGAGAAAGCTCGCCGTCGTGGCGCTGCGTAAACTGTAGACACTAACCGTGAGGCCGGCTGCTTCCGGCCTCACACGTAATGGGTCAATTTGCCACGCTTATCGTGGTCGCCGAAGCAAAGGCAACCACAGAGACACTGAGAACACAGAGGGGATCTCTGTGACACA
>DATLVW010000364.1:0-2098 GCA_035577085.1 Thermoanaerobaculia bacterium | reverse complement strand
GTCTCGAGTGGCAACGGCACGGTGACCGTGACAAACGTCTCGACGCCGCCGGTCGTGATTAAGTAAGGAGTGCGGGCGTCTTCGCCCGCGGGCTCTCGGGCGTCCCGCCCGAGAGCTTGGGGGCGGGATGGCTGCCCGACTCACGGTCTCTGTGCGCGGCGCAACGACTTTCTCACGCGAAGACGCGAAGACGCGAAGGGCTGATGTTTACGATGCTCTTCTTCGCGACCTTCGCGGCTTCGCGTGAGACTGCGTTACGCTCGTGCGCGACATGAGACGCCTTCTCGCACTTGCCGTCCTCCTCCTCGCCGCCTGCGCCACGACGCCGAAGACCGACTACGACATCGTTCTCCGCCACGCCACGCTCTACGACGGAAGCGGCAAGCCTGCGACGCAGGGCGACCTGGCCATCCGCGCCGATCGCATCGCCGCAATCGGCGACGTGCCGGGCCGCGGCGCGAAGGAGATTGACGTTCACGGCCTCGCTGTGGCGCCGGGATTCATCAACATCATGAGTCAGGCCCAGGAGTCGCTCATCGCTGACGGCCGCGGGCTCTCCGACACCAAGCAGGGAGTCACCACTGAGATATTCGGCGAAGGCGAGTCGATGGGACCGCTCTCGCCGGCGATGAAGAAAGAGTTCGTCGACTCCGAGGCCGACATCAGGTATCCGATCGAATGGACGACGCTGCGCGAGTACCTCGACTGGCTCCAGCATCGCGGCGTCACGCCGAACATCGGCTCGTTCATCGGGGCCGCCACGCCGCGCATCAACGTCCTCGGCCGCGAGAACCGCGATCCATCGCCGGCCGAGTTGCAGCAGATGCAGGACATCACGCGCAAAGCCATGGACGACGGCGCCTTCGGCGTCGCCTCGGCGCTCATTTACGCGCCGGGAACGTTCGCGAAGACCCCGGAGCTGATCTCGCTGGCGAAGGTCGCCGGTGAGCGGGGCGGCATCTACATCTCGCACATGCGCAGCGAGGGGAACCGCCTCATCGAAGCCGTCGATGAACTGATCACGATCGCGCGCGAGGCGCACGTTCCCGCCGAGATCTACCACCTCAAAGCGGCCGGTCAGGCGAACTGGCCGAAGATGGATGAGCTGATCCGGCACGTCGATGCCGCGCGCGCCGCGGGGCTGCAAGTCTCCGCCGATATGTACACCTACACCGCCGGAATGACCGGCCTCGATGCGGCGATGCCGACGTGGGTGCAGGCGGGCGGCTACGAAGAGTGGCGCAAGCGGTTGCAGGATCCGGCCACACGCCAGCGCGTGATCGCGGAGATGCGCACGCAGAGCGACACGTGGGAGAACCTGATGATGCTGGCCGGCGGCGCCGACCGCGTGCTGCTGGTCGGCTTCAAGAGCGACGCGCTCAAGCCGCTCACCGGCAAGACGCTGGCCGAGGTGGCGAAGATGCGCGGCGTGTCCCCCGAGGATGCGGCCATCGACCTCGTCATCGAAGACGGTACCCGCGTCAGCACGATCTACTTCCTGATGTCCGAGGACAACTTGCGCAAACAGATCGCGCTGCCGTACGTCTCGTTCGGCTCCGACGCCGACTCCTCCGCTCCCGAGGGAGTCTTCCTCAAGTCGTCGAACCACCCCCGCGCCTACGGCAACTTCGCGAACCTCCTCGGCAAGTACGTCCGCGACGAGCACGTGATCCTGCTGGCCGAGGCCGTGCGCCGCCTGACCTCCCTCCCAGCCCAAACCCTCGGCATCGCCAACCGCGGCCTGCTCGCCCCCGGCAACTTCGCCGATGTCGTCGTCTTCGATCCCAACACGATCGGCGCCCAATCCACCTACGAAAAGCCGATGCAGTTCGCAACCGGCGTGGTCGACGTCTTCATCAACGGCACCCAGGTGCTGCAAAACGGCGAGCACACCGGCACAAAAGCGGGGAGGGTGGTGGTGCGGGAGCGGCCGAGGTAGGTTTTATCTGCGTCCATCTGCGCTCATCTGTGGATCAGCGGGTTTTTGAAGGGGTCATGACACCAATTAGATGTCCATGGATACTTATAGGCCAGCGATCTGACACCCGAACCTATCCATGGAGTAGATGAAATTACCATTCCGGCTGGCGAAATTAGG
>DATLVW010000363.1:0-4020 GCA_035577085.1 Thermoanaerobaculia bacterium | reverse complement strand
CGGACAGCGCTACCAAGGTCGAGGATGTGATCGAGATCGACGACGTCATTCCTGGATGGCGGCTCTCGCTTGCGGAGCTCTTCGGCTGAAACCTCATCCGCAGATGAGACGCAGATTATGAAGAACGTTTTTATCTGTGTTCCATCTGCGTCATCTGCGGATCGGTCTCCGCTCGTTCCCTACGCATGATCACAACCAAGAGAACTGCAGAGGCGACCAGCGCTGAGCCAAAGATCGCAAATTGCCGTGCGTTGTGGAAGATCGCCGCGCCAGTCGCGAACATGATCGAGTAGACCATCACAATGCCGGCTACCCAGGCGATGGCGTTGCGGCCAAGCTCGCCGCGCACCGGCTCGATGCCGCTTTCACGCGCGATCACGCCCCATCCCGGGCCGGCAGGGCGCACTTTCTTGTAGAACGCATCGAGCGTCGCGCGCGGCTCCGGCTGGGTCAGCATCGTCACGACGAGCCAGACCAGCGTCGTCGCTGCTGTCGTAATGATGAGGCCGATCGCGAAGCCGTTCGGCGAGGAAGAGTCGATGAAGTTGCGGATGCTGAGAGAAACGATGAGCGCCGCCGCCATCGCGCTCACTTCCGACCAGGCATTCACGCGCCACCAGTACCAGCGCAGGATGTAGACGAGGCCCGTTCCTGCGCCGAGCATCAGCAGGAACTGCCAGGCGTGACTGACCTGATCCATGAATTGCGTCGCGATGAGCGAGAGAACCAGCGTGAGCGCTGTTGCCAGACGTGACGCCAGAACGTAGTGCTTCTCGCTGGCGTCGCGCTTGATGAAACGGCGGTAGAGATCGTTTACGAGATAGCTCGAGCCCCAATTCATCTGCGTCGCCTGCGTCGAGCTGAAGGCAGCGACAAAGGAGGCCAGCATCAGACCCTTCAGGCCGGTCGGCAGAAGATCGACCATGGCCCGCACGTAGTTGATCCCCGGATCGCCTTCCTTTACCGCGCCGCCGTACATCACGAGCGTGCAGAGCGCGGTGATCACCCACGGCCAGCTCCGCAGCGCGTAGTGGGCGATGTTGAAGAAGAGCGCTGCGCTGCGCGCTTCGCGCTCGGTGCGGCAGGCCAGCATGTTCTGCACGACATAGCCGCCGCCGCCTGGCTCGGAGCCGGGATACCACGACGCCCACCAGTTCAGGCCGAGGAGCGCGGCGAGCGTGATCGTCGGCACGACCCACAATCCGTCGCCGGTCGGCCAGAACGACATCGCAGCCGCGGAAGTCCCGAAAGTCGTGCCAATCGGCGTCCCGGCCGGATGCGCGAACGCCAGCTTCGCTTTCAGCACATCGACGCCGCCGACCGCGCTGAGCGCGACGACGGCCAGGGTGATCGCCCCTCCCATTTCGAAGAGGTACTGCACGCCGTGCGTCGTGGCGACACCCCAGTAACCCGAGTAGACGGTGTAGGCAAATACGACGATGAGGCAGACGAAGAGGGCGCTGCGGTTGGAGATGCCGAGCGTGCCCTGAAGCACTTTGGCCATGCCGAGGTTGACCCAACCCATGACGATGATGTTGGCGATCAAGCCGAGGTAGGCGGCGCGGAAACCGCGGAGGAAGGCGGCCGGACGGCCCGAGTAGCGAAGCTCGGTCAGCTCGACGTCCGTCACCACTTCGGCGCGGCGCCACAAACGCGCGAAGAAGAAGACTGTGAGCATGCCGGAGCCGAGCATTGACCACCACAGCCAGTTCCCGGCCACGCCGTTCTTGACGACCATCTCGGTCACGGCCAGCGGCGTGTCGGCGGAGAACGTCGTCGCCACCATCGCCGTGCCCGCCAACCACCAGGGCATCGATCGGTGCGAGAGGAAGTAGTCGAGCATCGAGCGCTTGGCCTTGCGCCCGAAATAGATCCCCATCGCGACGATCAGCGACAGATAGGCAGCGACGATCGCGTAGTCGAGCGGCCGCAGCGCAAACGTGCTCATGGCTTCATGATCCCCGCTCCTCGCATCGCCAATCCCGGAATCGTGACCGGCAGCTTGCCGGACACCGGCGCCTCGCCGAACAGCGCGTGCACTGCCGCAACCTGCATGACCGGCTGGATCCCGTACGCGCAAATGTATGTATCGGTGGTTGGGATCTCGCGCAGCAGGTACGGCGTGCCGAAGGAGATGGCGAAGGTCGGGATCCGCGGCGCGAGATCGGCCAAGAGCTGGCGCGCCGATTCGGGCGTTGCGATCGATCCCGAACCGGAGCGCGTGCGCACCGCCATCGCAAAGATGACCGCATCCGCGTTCTGCGCCGCGGCGGCGATCGGAGCGATGTTCTCGGGCGTCGTGCGCGCGTCGATCAGGAACGTCTGCGGCGGTGCGGTCAGCCTGCGCCGCATCTCGCGCTCGAAGTCGGGCAGCGGCGATACCAGTTCCTGAAAATCGCTTACGGTGATGATGACGACGCGTGCGCTCTTCCTCACCGGCAGCGCTCGGGCCTGTTCGCGCACGAGCGTGACCGCGCGCCGCGCGATGCTCTGCGCAAGCTCGCGGTGTTCTTTCGTGTCGATGCCGGCAAAGATCTCGTCAGGCGTTCCCACGCCGGCGCCAGCGAATGCTTTGGCAGCGAGAATGCGCCGCACCGACTCGTCGATCCGCGACTCCGGCAGCCGGCCGCTCACGACCGCCGCCTTCACCGCGGCAACGGCGGCATCGACGTTCGGCGACAGCAGTATCTGATCCTGACCCGCTTCGATGGCGCGGATCGCCGCTTCGCCGGCGCTGAAGTGCTCGGTGATGCCACCCATGTCCATGGCATCGCTGACGACGAGTCCGTCGAACTTGAGGTCGTGGCGCAGCAGGCCGGTGATCATCTTCTTCGACGTCGTCGCAGGCATCGTCCCGTTCTGCGGCACTTCCGACGCCTTGGTTCCGTAGGGGTTCTCGCCAGGATCGGGTGGCCGCACCGGCACGAGCTCCTCATCGAGAGCAGGCACCGCGAGATGTCCGATCATGATCGACTTCACACCGGCGTCGATGGCGGCGCGAAAGGGCAGCAGCTCGACCTTCTCCAGCCTGGAACGATCGACGGCAAGGATCGGCAGCGAGCGATGCGAGTCGACATGCGTGTCGCCATGTCCCGGAAAGTGTTTGGCGGTCGCCAGCACATGCTCCGACTGCACGCCGCGCACGAACGCCGCCACGAAACGGCTGACGTCGGCCGGATCTTCGCCGAAGCTGCGCGTGTTGATCACGGGATTGTCGGGATCGACGTTGACGTCGGCGACCGGCGCGTAGATGTGGTTGATCCCGACCATCTTCGCTTCCCGCGCCACCACCCGCCCTTCCTGCTCGGCCAGCGACGGATCGCCGGTCGCAGCCACGGCCATCGCCCAGGGCCAGTAGGTCGTGTCGAGAAAACGCATGCCCATACCCGACTCGAGGTCGGCGCTGATCAGCAGCGGGATCTTTGACGCACTCTGCAGACGCGCGGTCAACTGCGCGGTCTCGTAGACATTCGATACCGACCACATCACGCCGCCGGCATGATTGTCGCGAACGTGATGCAGCAACTCCCGATAGGCCATCGACGATTCGGACATGAAGACACCATGTCCGATCACCGCAAACAACTGCCCGACCTTGTCATCGAGCGAGAGTTGTTCGATCGGAGGAATCGCAGCGGGGTGATGTTGCGGGACCGACGCACACATCGAGGCCAGGAAGCCTAGCACGGCGATGACGAGGGTTCGGACGCGAGACAAGCGTGGGGAAGGATACGGGATGTGGGGTGCGGGGAGTAGGGGGTCGGGGGTGGTAGATGAAGCGACGCTAGCGCGCGGATGTCATTCTGAATCGGCGGAACCACGGTGGCGGAAGGGCGGTGGAGCGCGACGAAGAATGTGCCGCCGGCGTAGCGCATTTCTCACACGCTTAGTGCATGCTGCATCTCCTTACTAGACCTCGTCCTATTTCTTTGGAGTGCTTTCCCATCGAGCGCCTTCTCCCCCCGCGCTTTTTGCGGGGGGAGAAGGTGGCGAAGCCGGATGAGGGGGGCGTAGATACGC
>DATLVW010000362.1:0-8030 GCA_035577085.1 Thermoanaerobaculia bacterium | reverse complement strand
GTCGACATCAGCTCCGTAGACTGCCTTTCCCTGCACCATGTCCGACGCGTCGACGAACGGCATCTTTTCCTTGCCGTTGCCGATGTAACGGAACTCCTCCGGCTTCTTGAGCGCGGCGTTGATCTCTTCGTACGTCGGTGTCTCTTTCCCGGCACCCAGCAATAGCCAGCGGTAGTCGCTGGAACGGCCGCCGGGACCGTATACCCGGTGTTTCTCCGCGTGGCAATCCGTTGCGCTGACCCCCCACTTCTTCGCCGCCGCGCGAATCATCGCCAGCCGGATGCCGGCGCCGTAGAGCCGCATCACCGTGTAGAAGGCTGCCATGCTGCGCGAGCTGTCGGCGAACTGTGATCCTTCGGGAGGAACCAGGTACTGCACCTTCGGTTTCTGCGTAGCGGGAATCTCTTCGTACGGAAATGGCAGAGGGTAGTTGGCCGGCACTTCGGACGGGAAGATGACTGCATACTTCACAGCCTCGGCGTCGGCTTGTTTCACCGTTACCCGCTTCCAGTCCGCTTCCATCTCGTCGGCCAGCACCGCCGCGAGGCTGGAGCGGATGCCCTGACCCATCTCGGGGCGATGGGCGATGATGACCACGTCGCCGTTCAACTTGAGGGCGACGACTGGGACGCCCGAGACCGGGAACCCGTTGATCAAATTAGTGATGAGGCCCTGGGCTTGGAGCGCAGGGGTGAGGTATGACCCGAAGACCACCGCTCCGGCGCCCACGCCGGCGGTCTGAAGAAAAGCTCTGCGGGAGACTCTGTGTTTTGTGCTCATGATGTGGCATCCCCTGCCGCTTTGTGGATCGCTGCTCGGATTCGTGGATAGGTTCCGCAGCGGCAGATGTTGCCGCGCATCGCCGCGTCGATCTGCTCGTCAGTGGGGTGCGGATTTGCTTTGAGGAGCGCCGAGGCGGTCATGATCTGGCCCGGCTGACAGAAACCGCACTGCGGTACGCCGAGCTCGACCCACGCCTTCTGACACGGATGCAACTCGCCGTCGTACGACAACCCCTCGATGGTGGTGATCTTGGAGAGACAGGCCACGCCGACGTCGACGGAGCAGGAGCGCGCAGCAACGCCATCGAGATGAACCGTACAGGCGCCGCATTGCGCGACACCGCAACCGAACTTGGTGCCCTTGAGTCCCAGAATGTCTCGCAGAGCCCAGAGCAGAGGCATGTTGCCGTCGATGTCGACCGCGTATCCCTTGCCGTTGACGTTGAGCTGAAACACAGACATCGAAAACCTCCTCAGAACTTGAGCCGGAGCTCTGCTCGTACGCCGTAAATGTCCTTCTGTCCCTGCAGCCAGCCCTTCATGGCGTCGAAGCGGATGATCAAGTCGGGGCTGATCGGCTGCTGATAGCGGACGCCGATTCCGTACTGCGAGCCAGCCGTGTTTCCGCTCATGCGCTCGACTGCAGACCCTTCGACCACGATCTGATGGGCGAGATCGAAGAGGTACTCGAGCCCCAAGGCGCCGCCGTAAGACTTGTGCGCTTTGGCGTCGAGCGTCGGATAGGCCGTCATGCCGTCGGACTCGAACGTGATGCCCGTGTTGCGCAGCACGCCGCCGGAATCAGCCCCGCGTGCGAGCGACTGCGGCGAGTTGAAGCCGGCGAAGAGATTGAGGTAGGGGACGAAATTCGACTGATTGGCTTCGGCCAACTTCAGATACTTCGGTGTGAGCGAGCTTTCGAACAGGAACAGCTCTCCGTCGGCTGTTTTTGCTTTGCCGGGATCGCCCTTCTGGCCGAAGTTGCCGATCACGCGGACGCTGTTGGCGATGCGGCCGAAGTACCGTCTGCTGAACGCGGCGGTCAGGTTGTGGTAGCTCAGGTTGTCGTCTTCGGCTTTGACGTAGCCGTAGCCATACTCGATGTATCCCTTGTGCGCGTCGGCGAATCCGGCCAGGCCGAGGACGCGGTTCCTCGACGAGTTGGGAGCGGCATCGGTGGTCAGCTGGGCCCACCCGGCGAAGAAGGTGAGGTCGGTGTTGCTGACGTCGAGCGACGGGATGTTCTTGGCGGTGAAACTGAAAGCCGCGCCGTCGAAGGCGTCCTCGATCCAGACGCCGTTCTGCGTGACGAACGGCATCCTCCCGAAGGCGATCGGCAGATCGAAGCTGGCCGCATGGTTCTGCAAGCCGCCTGTAATCTGGCCGAGGTCGCCTTCGAAGAAGAGCGTGTCGAGGTCGAAGTCGAACTTACTGGTGAATTTGTCTTTGACCGCACCGCTGATGTCGTACCGCGTGAACTGACCACCCTTATCGAGCGGCCGCGTGAACGCGTGGATGCGCTCGGTGGCAGTGAGCGCAAGGTCCATGTCGAGGTTGAGGCGGGCGGCAACGGTCGACTGCTTCTTGCCACCGGTGCCGCTGTCGTAGGAATCGGCGGCGATCCGAAGATCACCACCGGTGATGAAGCCCGATTGGACCGGATCCTTCGGGCCGAAAAGCCAGGTGGAGCGCGGCGAGTAGGCGCCGCGGTCGTACATGCGAATGCCCAGGTCGACTGCTGGAACCCCCGTCGGATTCGGATTCAGGTGTTTGGCGCCGTAGATGTCGAGCTGGGCCTGGGCGTCGTACGGCTGCGGGTAGACGGGGTCGGGAATGAACGAGCCCTCTGCCGGCGGATCGGGCAGGAGCTTGGCCTCGTGCGACATGTTGTGTTGCTGGGAGTCGGGAGGCTCCTGCGCGAACGCGCCCGGAACAGCCGCGGCCAGCAAAAGAAGTCCGGCGAGGAAAGGGTTCGCGGTGGACGATTTTCGTTTCATGTTCGCCCTCTCCTCAGTGCATCTCGAATTCAACGGCGTATTGATGGGTATCGGTGACCCACTGGTTCTCGGCACGCTCCATGTCCGTCGTCGCGAAGACGAAATCCATGAAGTACATCGGCTCCGTCCGGCCGCGAATGCGTGCAGCGAGGCGGTACTTCCCTGCTTTGGTCAGCTTCGACGCCGGAACCTTGTAGTGCGCAGTGCGGGTGGCCAGCGGTGGGATGCTGTGTTTCTCCATGCGCACGTTGGGCGGATGGTTGTTGACCGAGGAGGGGGTGCCGCCTGGGCGGATGAACGGGAGCTGGTCGAAGTCGAGATTGATCGGCAGAAACATCTCCCGATCGGTCCCCTTCACGTTTGTGGTGATGAATTTGGCTCCCATGCTGAAGAGCTGGGCGTCGAACGGCAACGGTTCGCCCTTGAACGGGTCCTGATCAGAGATCTTGCGCTCGCGGACGTCGCGCGATTGCAGATCGGCGAAGTCCCCACGGCTGTCGACATAGCCCGACTCCCAAACCCTCTTGCCATCGGGATCGATGAGGGCGACGTTGAGCCACAACTCCGGCTGTGCTCCGAGAGAACCGGAGGGGAGGTTGTGACCCTTATTGAGGTTGGTCAGCTTGTAATCGAAGGAGAAGTCCTGGCCGACTTTGAGCGGGCTGGTGAAGAACGGGCCGTCGAGCTTCGAGCCCTTTTCGAGAAGCTCGATGCGCAGCTTCTTGCGTTCGTCCCACCTGGCCAGATTGGCGACGACGACGCCCCATGCCTCCTTGCGGTCGGCGGCGTTCTGCCACTCGGGCGCGATCGCTTTGTCGCAGCCCGGCAAGACGGCGGTCTTGTTCTCGAACTCGTCGCTCCCCCAGCGGCACCGGTAATCGAACTTCAGCCACTGCTGCGGGGTGAAACGAGACGGGACCAGAGAGATCGGGAAGAGGCCGGGGTGGCTGATCGGGTAGCCGGGGCCGACGAATGTGTGGTCTGAGAGCGGCCGGTCGTCGTTGACGGTCCCCCCGTTGGGGATGATGGCGGCGGGTCCGCGAGTGAATGCGACCTTCTGCCCCGGGACGGGACTCATGTGGCAGTCCTGGCAGGTCGTCCCCTCCTTGAATGCCGGAGACGCGCGATACTCCTCCCAGACCGTCTCCAGCTTGATACCGGCGTGGACCTGGACCTGGTGGCAGGTCACGCAGAGCTCCGACTGCTTGATCACAGTGGATGGAATGGCCTGTTGGTGAATACGGGTGTAGCCGGCCCTGTCGGGTTGATCGGAGCTCACCAGGATGTGGTAGATCTCCGCGTTGCTGATGGCTTTGAGTACGCCCGTTGTATCGAAGGGGCCGAACACCGGCTCCGAGATGTCGCCCGGCGTAATTCTCCGCGCCCCATTGCTCTTGCTGTACGCCTCACCCACGCGGTGGCAGGTGACGCATGTGATCCCTTCCTGCGCGGCCCCGGCACGGTCCCACCACGCGATTTCGCGGCTCTCGCCCAGCGCCGTGCCGACGGTCGCGTGACAGCGGACGCAGAAGGAGTTGATCGTGCCGCGCGCGAGGTCGTTGATCCTCTGTTCGAACTTGTTGAACATCGGGGAGACGGCGGCGTAGGCGTGCGAGGAGAGGCTCCACTGGGCGTACTGCGTGGGATGACATTCGCCGCAGACCCTGGCGGACGGATATCGCTTGTTGGCGAATTCCATTCTGGCGTGCGGATCGTCCAGGGGCGGCAGTTTCGGGATCTCCTGCCCCATCGCCAGGCCAAGCTCCGCCAGCAGGACGACCGTGAATACCAGTCCGGCTTTCCCCATAAAGCTCCTCCTCGTCAAAGCTGCGCGTCGCTTCGTGGAAACGTGTCGCGACGGGTCGAGTCGAGTTACGGATTCAAATTGGATGTGTCAGAAATTCTGTCATGACAAACGGCGAGGTGTCAATGGCCTGCGCAAGATTAATTTTTTCCTCGACTTACCAATATTGATGGTAGGGAAAGCATCTTCAGGTGGCACTCCCCTAGTAACACTCCCTATATTTGTGTAGTCACACTCCTCATCTTTGTGCAAGGAGGCACCGTCCATGCGAAAGCTCCTTCCCATCGTCGTGATCCTCATCGTCAGCAGTTTTCTGACCTCTTGCAAACTGAAGCCTCTGCCAGGACACGTGAAGGACGAAGCCCTCCTCGCGGGCCGGGACGCTGCCAGCCTCCCCGGCGCCGACGAGGACTACTACGCCGACATGGACTACGGCCTGACGAAGAATCCGGAGGCCATCCGCGCTTCGCTCGATCCGTACGTTCCCGGGATCACCGCCGACGCGGCTGTGAAAGCCGCCGTGATCGGCCGGAACAACTGGATCGTATGGACGGCGGGGAACGACCATCTCTGGGACACGCTGTCAGTCAGCAGCTTCGGGAACCTCGATCTGCTGAAGACGATCTCGAGCCATCCGAAGTTGAAGAACAGCCGCGACAACCGCTGGCATTACCTCGGCCTGGTCAACGAGCCATGCTTCCGCAAAGCCACCGGCCCGCGTGCAGACCGCTGGGGCCTCTGGCTCGACGAGCGGGTGGAAGGTCCGGGCTGCGGCCCCGATCCCTTCGAGAACGAGCAGAAATATCCGGGCGTCAAGATCGGCGCACGGGGCACTGGAAAGCTGGCACTCGGCTCGTACTACGGCTACGCAACGGGCGTCGTCGGCCTCCGTCTCTTCCCCAACCCGGCCTTCGATGAGGCGGCGCAGAAGAAGTGGGATCCGGTGCGCTACTACAACGATAAGAGCTACTACAACGATGCAAACCTGGTGAAGCCGTTCCGCGTTGGCATGTCGTGCGGCTTCTGCCATGTCGGCCCCAACCCATCCAACCCGCCCGCCGATCCGGAGAACCCGGAGTGGGCGAACCTGAACAGCAATCCCGGCGCACAGTACTTCTGGATCGAGCGCATCTTCATGTTCGACCAGGACTACGGCAGCTTCATCTGGCAGCTCTTCCACACCTCGCGTCCGGGCGCGCTCGACACGTCGCTGGTCTCCTCCGACGAGATCAACAACCCGCGCACGATGAACGCCATCTACAACCTGGGCGCCCGCTTGGAGATCGCGCGGAAGTGGGGACACGAGGAGCTCGGGGGCGGCGGTCTGAACAACAAACAGTTCAACGAATATGTCCCCGCCGGAACGGCGCTCACGAAGTTTTATGACCCAACTACGCACACGGTGAACACACCGCACGTGCTCAAGGATGGCTCCGACTCGGTCGGCGCCCTCGGCGCACTCAATCGCGTCTACCTCAACATCGGGCTGTTCAGCGAGGAGTGGCTGCTGCACTTCATCCCGCTGGTCGGTGGCCCGAAGGTTAGTCCGATCAAGATCGCCGACGCCGAGAAAAACTCGAGCTACTGGAATGCGAACGCCGCCCAGACGCCAGACGTGGCGCTCTTCTTCCTCGCCACCGCGAAGCCGGACTATCTGGCGGTGGCGCCGGGTGGATCGAGGTACCTCGAGGACTCCGATCTTGTCCCGCGCGGCAAGGAAGTCTTCGGCGAGCGTTGCGCGCGTTGCCATTCCAGCAAACTGCCGGCGAAGGCCTTCACCAACTTCTTCCAGCCGGGCTGCATCGGTCCGAATTACCTGAAGTGCTGGAATGACTACTGGAACTGGACGAAGACGGCCGAGTTCAAGACGGAGATGAAGGAGATCGTCAAGTCACGCGACTTCCTCGACAATAACTACCTCTCCAACGAGGTCCGCGTGCCGGTCACGCTGCTGGAGACGAACGCCTGCAGCCCCCTGGCGACAAATGCGATCCGCAACAACATCTGGGATAACTTCTCCTCCGAGTCGTACAAGAACCTTCCCTCGGTCGGGAAGGTAATGATCCATCATCCGTACACGAGCGAGCCATCGTGGTACGACATGCCGGCGGGCGGACGCGGATACACGCGGCCGGCATCGCTGATCAGTCTCTGGTCGACCGCGCCCTATCTGCAAAACAACAGCGTCGGCCATTTCGAAGAAAGCGGTTCCGTCCCAGACAGGATGAAAGCATTCGAGGACGGCATCGAGCAGATGCTCTGGCCGGAGAAACGCAAAGGAAACGGCACGTTCGCGACGCAATCGGGCAAGTCGTTGCCGGGTTGGATCGACAAGACCACCCAGACCAGCTACCTGAATATCGCTCCCGGCTATGTCCCGAGCGAGCTGAAACCGCTGGTCGGCCTGGCGGCAGGTCTTCATCCCAACATCTTCTATGAGGGCGGCATCCGCATCGGTCCCATCCCCGAGGGGACGCCGGTAGGGATGTTGTCGAACATCGATCTCCAGAACCCGGGCGAGGTCCTGATTCTGCTGTTGAAGATCAAACACAAACTCGATGCACTGCCGGAAAATGCGAGCGACGACGAGGCACGCAAGGTATTCGCGCCCCTCGTGCCGGAACTGCTCAAAGCCTCCAAGTGCGCCGACTTCGTAGTCAACAAGGGTCACTACTTCGGAACCGACTACCTCCCGGCCAGCGAGGGAGAGCCGGGCCTGAGCAACGCCGACAAGCGTGCGCTCATCGCGTTCCTGAAGACGTTCTGAGCAAGGTTTGAATTTGCGCGCCGCCGTCGGATTCAAGATCCGGCGGCGGCGCGAGTATTTTTTACATTCCTGGTGCCCTTACTGTTGCCTCTCTTCGCGTTTGGAGAGGACAAAGACGCCTCCCGCGATGTCGAAAACGCGCAATAAATCTCGCGTTTGTCGATCGTTGGGCCTTCCTCGCATGCGTCGTTGGGCCAGATCCCACCGAAGTGCCCATTCACAGGTTCCGATTTCCCCTTGATGCGTTCCGATTTCGCATTCACGCGTTCCGATTTCGCATTCACGCGTTCTCATTTCGCATTCATGCGTTCTGACTTCGTATTCATGCGTTCTCATTTCGCATTCACGCGTTCTGGTTTCGCATTCATGCGTTGCAATTTCGCATTCATGCGTTGTGATAACGCATTGATTCCATTTGTGTACGTATTCAGTTGGATTCAGGATCAGGCCTCGGCTTTGGTGGATCAGCGCGTAACCACTTGCAATCGCGTGACTTAGATGTTTCTACCGCTGAAATGGAACGTTTTGACCCCGAAAACGTCTCAGGATGGGGTCCGTCAGGCGATCCGGACAAACGCTCGCGCTCGTGTGTCCGGCAGTAACCGAAATTGGTGTCATCCTGAGACAGCCGGAGCCGCCAGCGCGAATCGCGATGTTTGCACAGGGTCTGCGCGGCGGCG
>DATLVW010000361.1:0-4687 GCA_035577085.1 Thermoanaerobaculia bacterium | reverse complement strand
CGAGGGCGGATTCACTTTCGGCTTCTCCACCATGTCCGTGATGTGAAAACGTCGGTTGCCGAGCATGTTGCCGGCAACGATGCCGTAGCGCGTGGTCTCTTCCGCCGACACTTCCATCAGCGCGATGACCGGCCGCCGCGTTTCCTCGAAGACGCGCCGCATCTGCAGGAGGCAGGGCTCGCCGGCCAGGATGACGTCGTCAGGCAGGACGACGGCGAACGGCTCATTGCCGACGGCATCCTTCGCCTGCAGCACGGCGTGGCCGAGTCCGAGCGCTTCCTTCTGCCGGACCGAGATGAGATCGGCCATCGTGCTGACCGTCTCGACCTCGCTGAGGAGATCGTTCTTCTTGCGCTCCTGCAGCGAACGTTCGAGCTCCGCCGTACGATCGAAATGATCGAGGATGGCGTCTTTTCCCTTGGACATGACGACGATCAGCTTGTCGAGTCCGGATCCAAGGGCCTCCTCGATTCCATACTGCAGAATCGGCTTGTCGACGAGCGGAAGCATCTCCTTCGGAATGACTTTCGTCGCCGGAAAGAAGCGCGTGCCGAATCCGGCGCAGGGGAAGACGCAAGTGCGAAGGGCGGTCATGATTTGCGAGGATAGCAGTGTGGGGGGTGGGGAGTTGGGGGTGGGGAGTGGGAGAGAGGCAGAAGATCGGGCGCGGTTCAGACGTCGTGCGCGAGCAAGACGCTGCGAACCCCATCTCCCACACCCCACCCCCTACTCCCCACCCCCCACGGCAGCAATATTGCTACCGCCTCGTGGTAAAACTCTTCCGGAACTGGGCGGGCATGCGTAGACTCCTCATCACTCTCACGATTCTCTTCATTGCGTTACCTCTTTGCGCACAGTGGCGGCGCGCCAATCTGTACGGCGCCGACGTTCGGGCGCTGATCATCGATCCTTCCAATCCCGACACGCTCTACCTCGGCACGAGCGGCGGCGAGGTCTACGTTTCGACGGACGCGGCGAAGACGTGGCAGAACCCGCGCCGCGGAATCCCGTTTCCGGGCTACGTCGTCGACAACCTCGTGCTCGACCGCAGCGGGCGCCTCTGGGCAGCGTGCTGGGGGGCGTGGGGAGGCGGCGTCATCGCGGTCTCCGAGGATGGCGGGCAGAACTGGACGCGCCGCGATGCCGGCCTCGAGGACTTCTCGGTTCGCGCCATCGCCATCGATCCACACGACGCCGATTTCATCGTTGTCGGCGGCCTGACCGGCGTCTACCGATCGACGGACGGCGGCGCGTCGTGGGAGCAGATCTCGAATCAAACGAATGTCGAGTCGCTTGCTCTCGATCCGCGGACGCACGACCGCATCTACGTCGGTACGTGGAGACAGGGAACGCGCACGGACGACGGCGGCAAGACATGGAAGCTGATCAACAACGGGATGGTGCTCGACACTGACATGTTCTCGATCACCATTGACCGCTACAACCCCGACAAGGTTTGGGTCTCCACGTGCGGCTGGGTCTACAACACGCCGAACCGCGGAGACACCTGGACGCGTTATCGCGACGGTTTCGACAACCGGCGCATTCACGACATCGAGCTCGACCCGTGCGACCGCGACTCGATTTACGCAGGCTCGGTGGCCGGTCTCTATCGCAGCCATGACGGCGGCAAGAGCTGGTACGTCGTCTCGGACGAGTCGCTGGTTGTGAACACGATCGCGCTCCATCCGCAGCGGCCAGGCCGCGTCATCCTCGGCGTCGAGGGAGACGGCGTTTATCTCTCCAACGACAACGCGAAGACATTCACGCGCATGTGCGATGGCCTTCGCAATCTGACCATCACATCGGTCGCTTCCGACGCGTCACACCCGAAGAACGTGTATGCCGCGGTGGCGTTCGGCGGCGCGTCGAGCGGCATCTATCGCTCCGTCGATGCTGGTGCGAGCTGGGCGAAGCTGGCGTCAATCGATCTGCCGCCCGTGCTCTCGCTCGTGGTCAGTGATGATGCCGACGCGAAGTTCGTTGCCGGAACCGAAAAAGGATTTTTCTGGAGCAGCAACGGCGAGCATTGGACGCAGGCGCAACCGGCGGCATTTCCCATTCGTGTCGACAAGGTCTTGCGATTCAACAAGGCACGCTACTTCGCTGCGACTTCCGAGGGGGTCTTCACGAGCCGTGATTCGGGGAAGAGCTGGTACCTGCTTGCCGGTGCCGACAATCGTGCCGTCGACATGGCCATCGGCAACATCGGCGACAAGCGCGCTCTCTTTGCCTTGACCAGCGTCGGCGTCCTCGCCTTCGACGGAACCCAATGGATCTCGATCAAAGGCGCACCGTCGAAGGGACGCACGCTGGCTGTGCGTGGCTCGGGCGACGATCAGCTCGTCTTCGTGGCCGGCTCGCAGGGTGTGAAGGCCGGACGCGTCGGCGCGGACCGGAAATGGGTCGAAGCCGAGGCCCCCGACGCGCAGTTTGCCTCGGTCTTCGGAAGCTCGCGCAGCAGTGACAACTTTGTTTTCCTGACCTCGCGCCAGCAGCACGAGATGCTCGTCGCCGAGCCGAAGACGGAGGAGTGGCGCTCGTTCCCGCTGCCTTCGCGCACCGCCGAGGTGACGTCGGTCGCCCTCGATCCCTTCGATGGCGAGCGTCTGTACGTCGGTACCCAGGGCGAGGGGATCTTCATCTTCGAGGGTAAGTCAGCCAAGTACGAAGCGAAGAAGAAAGCGACGGAAGCGGCGGCCGCGATGGGGACGAATTAGGGTCGTTTGCATCGGAGCAATGACCTAGCCCGGCAGAGTTTCCCGTGTGCCGCGCACGCAACGAACTGCTCCGATCCGAGCAACATCGCGGTCATATACTCGGGGCGTGGAGTACGAGTGGGATCCCGATAAAGACAGCGCCAATCAGCGCCTGCACGGCGTTTCGTTTGCAATAGCATCCACGGTATTCTTGGATCCGTTCGCCGCAACCGTACCGGATGAGCGCTTTGCGATGGAAGAATTCAGATTCAGAACAACGGGGTACACGCTGACGAATCGTCTCGTCATCGTTGCACACACCGATCGCGGTGATCGCATTCGCATTATTTCGGCGCGCGAGGTCACTGCGCGAGAACGTCGCCAATATGAGCAAAGATCCTAGCGAGTCGCAAGATTTGGAGATTCCCGAGACTGATCTGTCGGGAGCGGTACGGGGCAAGTACTACGATCGTGCCATGGCTGGAACCAATATCGTTCTGCTTGAGCCGGATGTCGCTCGGGTGTTCCGCGATTCTGCCGTTGTTAGTCAAGCGCTTCGCGAATATCTGAACGAGCATGGAGCGCCGCCAGAATTGCCTGCCGCTAAGGCGGGCTAACCGTTCGCAGCAGGCGACAGGCGTCCGTTGTTCGCCCGGCCGCCCCCCGGCTTCCCCCTTGCAGTAGACTCATCGCAACGTGCGTCCCTACGACGACGAAGATACCGACGACTTCGATCGGACGCTTTCCCTGCGCCGCTTGCCGGAGTCTGTGACAACGTTTTCCGACAAGCGCACCTCGGCGGAGCGGCGCGGGTCGTCGAACTCGCGCATCCTCTTCATCACCGTCGTCGTCATTGCCATCCTTTACGCCGCCAAACCGGTGTGCGTCCCGATCGCTCTGGCGATCCTGTTCGCGTTTCTACTAACGCCGATCGTCTCGATTCTGGAGCGGACTCCCTTACGCCGCACAGGAGCCGTCGTCCTCTCGCTCAGCCTCATCGTGACCGGACTCGGGTTCGGGGGTTGGTGGTTGTATCAGCAGTTCAACGACGTCGCCAAGGAGTTCACCGACGCGGCAACGAGCGGCAAGATCGAACAGAAGCTTCGCTTCCTGAAGCGGAGTCCCGGCGGCACGATCGACAGGCTCGAGAAGACGCTCGCGCGCGTCACCGAAGCGACCGCGGACAAGCAGGAGAAAGCCGACCTCAAAGTGCGCGTGATCCCCGATCGGCAGAACGTCGCCGGCCGTTACAAGACGCTGGCACCGGAGATCGAGCTCGTCGCTGCGTCCTTCCTCGTCATCGTGCTCGTTTTTTTTCTGCTGCAGGACCGCGAGCAGTTGCGCGACAAGATGTTGCGCCTGGCTGGCCGCGCGCATCTCACCGTCACCACTCAGGCCATCGGCGAAACCTCGGACCGCATCAGCCGCTACCTCCTAACCATCGCTCTGCTCAATGTCGGCTTCGGAGTGCTCATCGGGCTCGGCCTCTTTCTGCTGAAAGTTCCGCACGCGCCGCTGTGGGGCGTGCTGGCGGGACTGTTCCGTTTCATCCCGTACGTCGGGGCGGTGTTGAGCGCGGCCCTGCCGACGTTCCTTTCTGTCGCGGTTTTTCCCAACTGGTACATCCCGCTGGCAGTTCTTGCACTCTTCGTTCTGACCGATCAGCTCATCGGCGGCTTCATCGAACCGATCGTCGTCGGACATCGCGTCGGCGTCTCGCCCATCGCATTGCTCGTATCGGCCATCTTCTGGGGATGGTTGTGGGGACCGGTTGGTCTGCTTCTGGCGGTGCCGATCTCCGTCTGCCTCACCGTCGCTGGTGAATTCATCCCGGCACTGCGCATCTTCTCGATCATGTTCGGCGCAGAAGATCCGCTGGAGGGATATCTCAGCTTCTACAACCGGCTGCTCCTGCGCGACCGCACCGGCGCTATCGCCATCGCCGACCGTCATTCCGAGACAGACACGATGGAGGAGATGTTCTCCGA
>DATLVW010000360.1:0-2604 GCA_035577085.1 Thermoanaerobaculia bacterium | reverse complement strand
TGGAGTTTCCTCCGGGCGCTCTCTACCGGCCATCTCCGAGGCGCGCGGTGTATATGCAGACGGGTCGATGCAGCAAGGCGAAATTCTGCGACCCTTCGTCACCGCGGCATGACTATCGAGCCCCGCGCGGGCGGGGCACGGCGCTGGTTCGCCATCACGATGAACAAGCCCCATTCGCTCCAATCGAAGCGAGGGAGCTGCAGGCCTTCGCGAGCCTGGTCGCGGCTGCGCAGGGGTCGCGCCGGCACCAGGCGCGGTATCTCCTTCCCGTGGTTACGACACTCGGGATGAACAAGTCCTCCGCTGTCTACCTGAGCAGTACTCGCTGGCGAGTCAAGGAGCAGCGCGGCCGCGCTCAGCGGATCCCAAAGCTTGCGGTCCTGACGCTGAGACAACGAATTCGGGTTGCGTTTGGCCGCAGCCTCGTCAATTTAGTCGAAGCGGTCGAAACAGAGCTGAACCCTGCGTAGCGCGGAGTTGCTCGACCAATCGAGTAGGGGGATTCCTCGCGGTCTCCCCCTCTCACACCACCGAGCGTACTCACCGTACTCGGCGGTTTCCAGCAGATTGCAGCGCGGCGTGCTGGGCTTGGAGACTGACGAGCCCGAGTTTCGCAAACCACTGCAACGTCATGGCTTCGTTGGCAGGCGGAGTGCCCGACCGACGCCACCATCCCTTGCCCGAGAGTGCCAGCGGCCATGCTCTGCGTGCCGGCACGCCGCCCTTCACGAGGAAGTCGGCGATCGATTTGACACGTTTGCATTGCTTGAGACGCACGCAGCGGAGCTTGCGACGAAGCCAGTCGTCAATATCCCTGAGTGCGCTTTTGCAGGCCGCGTGGCGGAAGTACGTCACCCAGCCGGTGGTGAAGCTGTTCACCTCCGCGATCATCCGTTCGAGCGCGATCCCCCGGTTGCGCCGGGTGATGCGTCGAAGCCGCTCTTTTGCACGATCGAGGCTTTTCGGTGCGAGACCGAGCCGCCCGCCGGGCAAGAGACGATGTCCGAGGAAGGACCGCTCCACCACGGGAGCGACGGCGCTCTTCGCCCGGTTGACCTTGAGGCGGAGCTTGCCTTCGAGGAAGGCCACGACCGAGGCCATCACCCGCTCTCCCGCCGCCTGTGACCGCACATAGATGTTGCAGTCGTCGGCATAGCGGCAGAAGCGGTGGCCGCGCCGTTCCAGCTCCTTGTCGAGGTCGTCGAGCAGAAGATTGGCGAGCAGCGGGGACAGAGGACCGCCCTGGGGCGTACCCTCCCGTCGCTCGATGCACACGCCGGCTTGCATCATTCCCGCTTCAAGGAAGCGGCGGACGATCCGCAGCAGGCGTTTGTCGCCAATGCGCCACGCCAGGCGGGCCATCAAGATGTCGTGGTTGACCCGGTCGAAGAACTTCTCCAGATCGAGATCCACGACGATCTCGCGCCCGTCGGCAACGTAGGTCTGGGCCTGGGCGAGCGCTTGATGGGCGCTCTTGCCCGGGCGGAAACCGAAGCTCGATGACGAGAAGGTCGGATCGAGGATCGGCTCCAGGACTTGCAGAATCGCTTGCTGAACCAGGCGGTCCACCACGGTCGGGATGCCGAGTTGGCGCTTCCCGCCGCCGGGCTTGGGGATTTCCACCCCGCGCACGGTTTGGGGTTGGTAGCTGCCGTCGATGAGCGAAGCGATCAGCCTCTCGCGGTGCTCCCTGATCCAAGGAAGCAGTTCCGCGATGGACATCGCATCCACCCCGGCCGCGCCCTTGTTCGCTTTGACCCGCTTGTAGGCTTGGTTGAGGTTCGCCGAACTCGCGACCTCCTCCATCAACGTCTGCGTCAAGGCTCGTTGCTGGTCCCACACCGTAAGCGATTGCGGCTCCGCGCACGCACCAGGTCCGGTTCCGCCTTCGCCGGTTGCGCCGAGGCGCAGCGACGCCTGCAGGGCCTGGTCGAACAGGTCCTTCTGGTCGCCGCTGCCTTGCTGCCGCTTCACGCCCATCGAGTTGGCTCAGACTGCTCCTTGGCTACTGAATTCGGCCCTTCACCGGGCGGTACGCCGTCCGGCTACTACGGCCTCGGCTGACTCCTCTCCGCCCGTCAGGTGTCGTTGCCGACACCCTGCTCCGGTTGCCCGGAGAGGCGCAGAGGTCTCCCAGGGTAAGACGTTGCTGCTTCGCTCGGGCGCCGCCGGATTTACCTGCGCGTGTGTCCGGGTGACTATCGGGCGTTCCCCGTCCATAGCCGGGTTGCCCCACCGCGCCGGCCTTCTATCCGATTTCTGTTCGTCGGCTCCGAACTTGGCCTCCGGCTTCCTCCCCACCCCGCCTCGCGGCGACGCAGTTGCCTTCGGCTCGCGGTTCCCATCACCAAGGCCCGCAGAGGACTTCCACCTCCAGCATCAGCGCCATGCCTGGCACACTAATACGAATGCCCGGCGCAGAGCCGGGCATTCGCGTGGCAGGTCGTTTGAACGACCGATATCGGGCTCAGTGCGCGAGTGGATCGGGCCTAACCTGGAACTTCACGATCTTGGGCAGGGTTCCCTTGCCGGTTTCGCGATGGAACGGCGTCCGATTGCCGTCGGTCGACCAAAGGGCGCGGCCCTTCCAGCCGGCGTTCGGGT
>DATLVW010000359.1:0-9291 GCA_035577085.1 Thermoanaerobaculia bacterium | reverse complement strand
CCGACCTCGACAACCTTGGGAGGGGAAAATGGTCAGTGTGCGTAGGGTGGTTCCCGTTCTCCTGCTTGCGGTCGCTATCCCGATTTTCGGGGCGCCGAAGAAGTCCTCATCGCACCCGCCGCGCGATCTCCATCGCGTGGGCGACCATTGGACGGCGTACAACCCTCCAGATCCCGCCACCTGGCCCGCCGGATCGAAGACCTACACGATCAAACGCGGCGACACGCTCTGGAGTCTGGCGGAGCAGTTCTTCAAGAACGCTTACATGTGGCCGCAGCTTTGGGAAGGCAACACCTGGATCACCGATGCGCATTGGATCTATCCCGGCGACGTGCTGTTGATCGACTCCGAGACCGCGCAGCAGATCTCTGAGGCGCAGGGGGGCGGCCATGATTCGACACTCCCACCGCCACCGGCGCTGATGCCCGAGTCCGCTCCTTCGATGTCCAGTGACACAACGTCAGGCAACGCGTTTCCGGGGGGCGAGGGCTACATATCCGCGGCCGACGCCGCCGGCGGCAGCCGGAACCCGGTACCACTCGGCACAGACGCCGATGTCTATTGCTATGGCTACATCGGCGAAGACGGCGAGTCGATGCCGAACACGATCCTGGCTTTCGAAGACGCGGAAGTGCGCTATGCGCCGGGTGCCGTCGAGCAGGTCATCAGCGGAGCGGTTGGTGATCTCGTCATCCTCAAAGGCGGCACAGCCAGCGGCCTTGTGGCCGGCGAGACGTACATTCTCGTGGATGTTGGCCGTCTGATCAGCCATCCCGCCAAACGCACGCAGAACGTCGGGCGCGAGTACCTTTATCGCGGCCAGGTGCGAATTCTCTGTGCCGACGAGCATCAGGCGCGCGGTCTCATTACGCAGTCGTGCTCGGAGGTTCCGGTCGGCACGCACCTCAAGCCGCTGCCGCAGATTCCGATTCCGTTGGCGCGGATCCCCGACATGCCTGCGTTCTGCGACAACTCCAGCAACAAGAAGAACGGCTACATCGTCGGTGCGCAGGGTGGGTGGGACGCTGCTCTCGGAGAAGGGCTGCTCGTCGAAGTGAACCTCGGCCAGGCCGATCAGCTCCAGCCCGGCGATTTCCTCACGGTCTACACTGAGGAAGTTGCGCCCGGCCAGCCGCGCCAGGTCCTCGGCGAGGTCGGCATCCTGACGACGAACACGCACACGTCGACCGGAAAGATCGTGGCCATGCGCTACTCGATGAAGATCGGCGATCACGTCGAAATACGATGAAGAGTGGAAGGAAGTAACCCTCCTTTCTTTCACTCTTCACTCTTCGTGCGGCGCTCTTCAGGAAAACCCTCGACTCCGCACTCCCTTTTGTTAGAATCATCCGTCCGGGTCCATAGCTCAGCGGTTAGAGCTACCGGCTCATAACCGGCAGGTCCCAGGTTCGAATCCTGGTGGACCCACCAGGAAACTGATGGTTGACATCCTGAATATGACGAACGATCGACTGCACTACCGGCGCGGACCCGCCGGAGGATCGCTCACCCTTTCCGCGCCGGCGCTCCTGACGATGCTCGAGCGGCCGGCCGGGCAATTTCTTACCGCACAGGCGTTCCATCACCGGAACGCCTTTTTCGTTTTTGGAGGCCTGGTTGAATCCGGACGTTGAAAAACTTTGGGAGTTGCAAACAGTCCTGTCGGCGCTCGGAGACCGCGAAAAACAACTGACGAACAAGCCGGAATCCTTCGCGGCCGTCGATCGCGAGTGGCAGAGCGTGAATGCCGAGATGGAGAAGCTGCAGCAGCAGATCGAGCAGCATTCCCGCGAACGGCGGCGCGTCGACGGCGAGTTGTCAGATCAGCAGGAGCTCCTCAAGAAGTATCAAGGGCAGCTCATGCAGGTGAAAAACCAGCAGCAGTACGCGGCGGCGTGGAAAGAGATCGACGCCACGCGCAAGCAGGTCAAAGAGCTGGAAGACTCGACGCTCAAGACGATGGCGGACGTCGATGGGCTGCAGAAGCAGAACGATGATCTGGCCGCCGGCAGCGTCGAGCTCAAGTCCCGCTGGGATGCCGAGCACGAAGCCTGGCAACACTCCCTCGGCGATCTTCGCAAGGAGGTCGGGCAGCTTCAGGCCCGCGCCGCAAAGATCGAGGCATCGCTACCCGAGCGCCTGAGCCGCGAGTTCCACCGCATCTTCAAACAGCGGCAGGGCGTCGCCATCGCGCGCGTCGTCGCCGACTCCTGCAACGGCTGCCGCACGCGTGTCCGCCCGGCCGTGCTGCAACAGCTCAAGCGCGGCGATCTCGTTCACTGCGAAGGCTGCAGCCGTATCCTCTATCTGGAGAGTCCCCCATCCTGAAGATCATCGCGTTCGTCGACGGCGCCTGCCGCGGCAATCCCGGACCCGCTTCCTACGGTGTCTACATGCGCAAGGACGATAGCGAGATCATCGAGATCTCCGGCTTTCTCGGCACGACGACGAACAACGTGGCCGAGTACGCCGGCCTCCTCGAAGCGCTGTCGACCGCGCAGATGGAAGGCGCGACCGACGTCGAGATCGTCTCCGACTCGCTCCTGCTCGTGCAGCAGATGCTCGGCAAGTACCGCGTCAAGCATCCCAACCTCGTGCCTCTGTACGAGCGCGCGAAATCGATCACGCGTCGTTTCCCGAAGTTCAAGATCCGCCATACGCTGCGCGCGGGCAACAAAGACGCCGACAGGCTCGCCAACGCCGCGCTCGACCGTCCCGAGCGCACGCCGAACGATCGGTGGATCGAGAGACGCCGTGTCGATTCGTGACAACATCGCCGCCGTCGAAGAGCGTATCGCCCGCGCATGCGTTCGCGCGGGACGCGCACGCGAGGACGTAAAGCTCGTGGCTGTGTCGAAGACCTTCCCGGCTGAGTTTGTCGACGAGGCGATTGCCGCAGGCATCACCGACATCGGCGAGAACCGCGTTCAGGAAGCGCGCGACAAGAAGCCGCTGGTGCACGGCAGCGTCCGATGGCACCTCATCGGACATCTGCAAACGAACAAGGCGAAAGACGCCGTGAAGTTGTTCGACGTCATCGAGGCGGTTGACTCGCTCGATCTCGCCGAGAAACTCGCCCACGCGGCCGAGGGTCAGGGCAAAACGATCGACGTGATGTTGCAGGTCAACATCGGCGACGAGCCGCAGAAGAGCGGCCTCGGGCGCGAGGATGTCGATGTCATCGCGAAACAGGTGGGCGGGTTGGCTCCGCTCCGGCTCATCGGACTCATGGCCATCCCGCCGGTTGGCACTCCGGACGAGTCGCGTCCATACTTCCGGGAGCTGCGGTCGATGCGCGATGCGCTTGGTCTGAAGGAACTGTCGATGGGCATGAGCGAAGACTTCGAAGCAGCGATCGAGGAAGGATCGACGATGGTCCGCGTTGGCCGCGCGATCTTCGGGAGCCGAGGATAGATGGGAATCCTGGTGGTGTTCTACGACGCGCTGATGATCGTCCTGCAGGTGATCCAGTGGATCGTCCTGGTGTGGGTGATCCTCTCCTGGGTTCTCTTCTTCGCGTCGCAGACGTCGTTCCGCTGGCGCTACAAGAGCGCCTATGTGATTCTCAATCAGCTCAACGACATCTTCACGCGCATGACCAGCCCGTTCCTGCGTCCGTTCCGCCGTCTCGTGCCGCCGCACAAGATGGGTGGCATCGACTGGTCGCCGCTGCTGCTTCTGCTGGCGATCTACATTCTGCGGGGAGTGCTTGATTACCTTTTCAGGCCGCTGTTACTGCGGGGTTGATCATCGAGGGGAGCGTCGCGGAAAGAGGGGTTGAATATGAAGAAGCATCGGTCGATTCATCCCGGCGTTCTTCCTGATTACTCGATCCCTGTAGCCGGGATGCTCCTCGCGTTGTGCGTCATGACGTCGGTAGCGCCGAACGCGAAAGCGTCTGCGCCGGCCGCGCCAAAACACGCGACTACCACGCCGGGCAACCCAACCGCCGTTGCCGACAACGGCACCGTGACGGGCACGCTCACGCTCAATAGAAAAGCCATCACGCTGCGCCACATTTACGGACGCAAGCGTGAGGCATGGCCGATGGACACGAAACCATTCAACGTTGACAGTGTCGATGAACTGTCGTGCGGGATCATCGAGGTGATGATCACCAATCTGCCGTTGTCCGAAGCTGTGCTGACGAGCATCCTTCAGAACGAGTATCACGGCTCCGACAAGATTCGAGGGATCTGCCTGACCTTCGAAGCGTCAGGCAAGCATTCGTTTGTGCACCAGTTTTTGCTGGAATCGGGCGCGGCCGAAGGCTTCGGGATTACGCAGACTGACGGCGAGATGAAGATGGACCACGGAAGGGTCATTGGGTCCGTCAAATGCAAAAACGATGAGAACACCGACACCAGAGTGTTCAAGGTGTCGTTCGATACCGGAGTGAAGTTGCAATACTCCCCACCCGAAGGCGCAGAACGGATCGCCCCTGACCAGTTTCCCGACGAGTACCTGCGCGTCGTGCCCGGCAAGTGGAACGTTGAACGCTGGGTGGGATTGGGCTGCTTCAAGGCCTCGGGAACACTGTCGGTGGTTGAACGAAGCGGTCCGCACGAGTTTCGAGGCGCATTCCATCTCGTTGTCAGCCAACCAGACCACCCCGACGGGATCGTTGATGAAGACATCATCATTACGCGTGATGGAACGAGGGTTCATTTCGAAGGAAGCAACCTGAGAGCGGGCGACGTAGCGTGGACCAGGGATGTCTTGAATTTCGAGCTCAGGAAGGGTCTGCTGCTGGGCGGCGGCGTCACCGACAGCGTCGTGCTCAAGAAGGTTCAGGAGTCTCAGGAAACAACGAAGCCGGCCGAACGCTGAGATTCATCGACCGATCACGGCTTCGGATTGATGTTCGTCCCGGTGCAGAGATTCGTTGTCCCGTTCGACAGCGTTGCTCCGGGCGGACAGACGAAGACGGCGGGGCCGATCGTGCCGGGGCCGTAGTTTCCCGTCGGGAACAAGAAGGTTGCCGTCGAAACCGCGGCGGGCGAGCATCCGTTGCCGAGCGATGCGGCGTCGAACTCGGCGACCATACGCTTCGTGCCGAGGGTGCCGAACATCGTGATCGTTACCCAGTTCTGGCTCGGACGCGGTCCGATTGTCGCCGAGCCGGAAGGCGCGAGGGCGCTCCTGCTGCCAGCACCGGTGATCACCGTTGGAACGTCTCCAAAAACGCTACGCGTAGTGACTGAGTAGCCGGTGCTTCCGCCGTTATTGAGATTCAGATACATCCACCCTCCGACGCCATCGATGCTCATTGTTGGATAGAGACCACTGGACGTCCTGGTGGATGACGTGACAGCGAGTGTGGGTAATGTCGGGAGAGGGCACGGCTCAGCGTTGCACGGTGGACCCACACTTGGGTTGTCCGTTTCGTCGAAACGTACGATCTCCGCGACGGGCATCTGCGCGTTCAACACCAGAGAAGCGCCGCACGCGCCTTTGCCGAACCCCTCCCGCCAGATCGTGTAGTTGGTGTTGAAATCCGCAAAGCCTCCCTGAATGTAACGGGCCGCGAACGTGGAGGGCAATGGCTGCCGCCGATCCAGGATGCGGTTGGTGTCCGGCGTGTAGCGGTCGTAGAACGTGTACGGCAGCTCCGTCGCCACATTCGATCCCGCTGCCCCTCCCTCGGGGATCGCGCGAATATGAACCATCGGATTGCCAGCGGCATCAAACGATTCGTTTGATCTCCCCGCCGGCTTCGGGCCAATCTGCTGATAGTCGCCGATCAGGACGTTGTCGAAGAGGAGATCGGTCGTGTAGTAGAGCGGATCCGAGGGTAAACGGCTGGTGCAGCTGCCGACGACGTCGATCGTTGCATAGCCGATGGCATTGGCGTGCACTCCGCCGACGGCGTTTGGGCATGCGGCAGAACCGCCCGGATTGTAAACACCAGTGGTCAGAGCGCTTCTGACCGCGGCAACGAGCGTCTGCGAGAGGATGCCGGGAAGAGCGTCGCACTCGATGACCGCATTGAAATTCGGGTTGGCGTAACCGGGTCCGCCGTTTGCTGGCGAGGTCAACGTTCCCAGCGGCGACTTCACCGTCGTTGGACCTGTCCCGACGGGCGACGCCACAACGCCGCGGACCAGGATGTCCTTCAGGTTGATGCTCTGAACGTCGTAACCGGCGAGAAAGATGTTGAAGTTGAGAACCGGGAAGGCCCAGTCAGTCCAGAGCGTCACGTGCGCGATCTGCGAATAGCGCGACACGTTGGTGATCGTGAAGAGCGTCGTCTGATCGGTTGGCTGAGGATTGAACCCCACATCGACTTCGAAATAGGGAAGGAGCAACGTCGCAGCGGGACCGACCTTGATGTCGCAGCTGGCGTCGTTGTCGGGAGCTGCGGCCCACGCTGAAACCGTGGCCAGAAGGGAGAACAGGGTCAACGCCATCAGTTTGTTCATTGCAGCCCTCCGCGCGAATGAAGGCAATATATGCTGTTACACCATATGGCGCTATCTTTATTTGGACGCGTATACTCACGCAGTCACGTGACGGGAGGGGTCGATGCAAGGTCTTACACCGCTCGATATTCAGAAGCAGACGTTCGCGCGCGTCTTCAAGGGCTACAACGTCGATGAGGTGCGCGGCTATCTTCATTTGATCGCCGAGGAGATCGAAGGGCTGATCCGCGACGTGGACCGCCTCTCACGCGAGAACTCCATGCTGCGCGACGAGCTCGATGAGCACAACGCCCGCGAGCGCATCCTCAAAGACACGCTGCTTTCCGCGCAAAAGGTCTCCGAGGATCTGAAGGCGAACGCGCACAAGGAGGCGGAGCTGATCGTGAAGGATGCCGAACTCCTCTCGGACCGGCTGACGTCGCAGGCCATGGCGCGCGTCGGCGACCTGGAGCGCGCCATTCAGGATCTCAAGATCGAGCGCCGCGGCAATCGCAATAAGCTGCAATCGATGCTCGATACGATGCAGCAACTGGTGATGCTCGACGCCGAACAGGAAGCGAACGAACAGCCGATCACGGCGATGTTCCGTTCAAGGGAGTAGGGAGTAGGGCGTGGGGGGGTGGGGTGTGGGAGATCGAATGAAGCACGTGTCGCCTGCTAAGCTCCCAAACACCCAACAAGCCACTCCCGCGTCATGAAACTGTCTCCTCAGATTCCCCACCCCCCACTCCCCACGCCCCACTCCCCGACCACCCTCATCCGTAACCTCTCGCAGATCGCCACACCCCTCGGCTTCGTTCCCGCGCGCGGCGAGTCCATGCGCAACGTCGCGGTGTTTGATGACGCGGTCATCGTCATTCGCGACCGCCGTTTTGCGTTTGTCGGACATGAATCCGATATCGATCCCGATCTTCGCGGCGTCATCGATGAGGACTTCGATGCGCGCGGCGCAACGGCCGTGCCTGGCTTCGTCGATTCGCACACGCACATTCCCTTCGCCGGTTTTCGCGAGACGGAGTTCAACCGGCGGTTGCAGGGGGAAACGTACGAGAACATCGCCGCGAGCGGAGGCGGCATCGCCTCGTCGGTGCACGCCACACGACGCGCATCGCAGGACGAGCTGACCGGGAACATCCTCGCGCGAACGCGCACGATGGCCCGCTACGGAACCACGACCGCCGAGGCGAAGAGCGGATACGGATTGAGCGTGGAAGGGGAGCTCAAGCAACTGCGGGCCATCCGCGACGCGAGTCCGTCCTCGCTCGTTCGGCTTGTACCCACCTGTCTCGCCGCGCACGACTTTCCGCCCGAGGGGCGATCGAGTGCCGCGGCGCGGCGCGGATATGTGTCGATGATCATCGGAGAGATTCTGCCTGCGGTCGCCGACGAGAGGCTGGCGGTCTTCTGCGATGCGTTCGTCGAGCGCGGCGTCTTTACGATCGAAGAGGGCGACGCGGTATTGCGCGCTGGCGCGGCGCTTGGCCTCTTCCCGAGGCTTCACGCGGACGAGCTCTCCGACACGGATGGCGCCTCGCTCTCCGCTGCCCTCGGCTGCGCCTCGGCCGACCATCTGATGCACGTCTCCGACGCCGGCATCGACGCGCTGGCGGCATCGAACACCGTGGCCAACCTCCTGCCGGCGACAAGTTTCTTTCTGATGTCCGACCGCTACGCGCCTGCGCGCAAACTGATCGACGCCGATGCCATCGTCTCCCTCTCCACGGACTGCAATCCCGGCACATCGATGACCGAGTCGATGCCGATGGTGATGCAGTTGGCCACGCTGCAGATGAAGATGACCGTCGAAGAATCGCTGACCGCTGCCACGCTCAACGGCGCCAGCTCGCTGCGGCTCGCGCACGAAATCGGTTCGATCGAAGCGGGCAAGCGCGCTGATCTCGTGTTGCTGGATGCGCCGAACTACCTCCATCTCGTCTATCACTTCGGCGTGAACCTGGTCACGCGCGTGATGCGCGATGGGGCGTGGGTCGTTTAGAGCGGCTGCGGTGCCTGTCGAATCCCCGCACGTCGCCGGCCAAACTGCTCGTCGACCTCGGCCAGGATGCTTGTTCCGCGTTCTCCAAGTGACGCAGGGATCCAAACGCGCGCTTCCCACGGCTCGGGCTTATCGAAAACGATCTCCTCACTGGTCAACATCGCCAGCGCCGTTCCCGCTTCGATGACGTAGGGAATGTCCGCTTTCTCGAGCCGGTCGATCAGCTCGGCCACAAGCTCCGGCGATCGCTCCTCAGCCAGCGGCAACAGATTGCCAAGATGCTGAGGTACTTCCTCAGAAAGATCGGAGATGAGGTCGACATCGCAATCCGAACAGTGCGTGATCCCGTCGCGGTATTCGCTCTGGCACTCAGGACAGAACATTGGTGAGCGATCTTCTCACAATCACCGCGCGGCGTAGTGCGCGCAGATCTTCTCGTACAGCTTCGCTCCGATGGCGCTTTTTGCCTCGGTCGTGCAGCCGGCGATGTGCGGGGTGAGGATGAGGCGGGGATCGTCGGGCCATGTGCGCGTGGGCGGCTCGGGGTCGTAGACGTCGAGTGCTAGTCCGCCGAGGTCGTTG
This sequence comes from Thermoanaerobaculia bacterium, assembly GCA_035577085.1. GTDB lineage: Bacteria > Acidobacteriota > Thermoanaerobaculia > Gp7-AA8 > Gp7-AA8 > JADGNZ01. The sequence goes on along the minus strand of DATLVW010000359.1, from coordinate 291 downwards.
CGGGCGAGGGCGGCGAGCGCGGCGTCGACGTCGAGCACCTCGCCGCGCGCGGCATTGATCACGATCGCGCCGCGTGGCATCAAAGCGATCTCGTTCGCGCCGATCATGTTGCGCGTTTCGGCGGTGAACGGGACGTGAAGCGTGACGATGTCGCTTTCCCGCAGCAGCGTATCGAGGGTGTTCGCACGCATCGCGCCGCGCTGCGCGAAATCGTCGTCCGTGATGTAGGGATCGAACGCGGTGACGCGCACGCCGAATGCTGCGGCCAGGCGTGAAACGCGCATCCCGACC
>DATLVW010000358.1:0-13359 GCA_035577085.1 Thermoanaerobaculia bacterium | reverse complement strand
CGCGCGTTCTGGGGACGGCGTCGACGAAGCATCTGCATATTGCGACCGAGGCGGGGTGCGATGTCGTGATCGATTACACGAAGGATGATTTTGAAGCGGTCGTGATGTCGGAGACGGACGGCAAGGGATGTAACGCCGTATACGATTCGGTAGGCAAGATGACGTTCGACAAGAGTCTGAATTGCTGTGGTCTGCGCGCGACGCTCGGGCTCTTCGGGCAATCGAGCGGAGTGGTGCCGCCGTTCGATCCGAGCCGTCTGGCGAAGAACGGTGTGTTCCTGACGCGGCCGAGTCTTGGTCACTACATCCACACGCGCGAGGAGTTGCTCGACCGTGCGCGCGAGCTGTTCGAATGGATCGGCTCGGGACGGCTGAAACTGCGCATCGATCGCGAGGTGCCGCTGCGCGATGCGGCGGACGCCCATCGTGCGTTGGAAGCGCGGGAGACGACGGGGAAAGTGTTGTTGATTCCTGGCAATTGACAATTGACAATGGATAATTGACAACGGGATTAGCGATGGAAGGTGTTATCCAAGGTGTCATCCTGAGACTGCCGGAGCCGCCATTCGTACTTGAGCCGAACGCGCTGCAAGATGTGGCGGCGTAGGACGTCGAAGGATCTCAAATTACGACGCACAAGCCATGTGCCCGGCAACCTGAGATCCTTCGCCGTCCTGCGGCGCCGTCCCATCCTGCGTGAAGGCGCGAGTCGTGCGGGCGCCTCCGGCAGGCTCAGGATGACACCGCCGGTCGGGTCGTCGCCTCACGGACGAGAGACGAGGCAAACGCGTTGGCGACGAACGCGAAACCACGTTGTCAATTGTCCATTATCAATTGTCAATTGAGCCCAGTCCGATCCCCATCCTTAGCGACGACGACGCCCGGCCTGCTCCCGCGAAGCAGCGGGTTCGATTGGTTCAGATGAATGAACCGCACTTTTGCAAGCATCGGCGACGTTGCAAGGCGTGACAGCGTCTCCGTCATCAGCGGATGCGGAATCTCGCGCAGATCGCGTCCCGGCAACTCGCTGGCGTCGTAGAACGTGCCGTCGATGTAGGCGACGTCGACGCGGGCGAGGATCGACTCGAGCGGCGTCGACCATCGCTCCCATTTATCGATGTCCGGCAGCCACAGGATTGAGCGCGAGGGGCCGCGCACGACGAACCCGACTGTCTCGGAGTACTCATCGCGATGCGGTACACGGATCGGCGTGACGTGGATCCGCTCGTTCAGCGCCACCTCGACGCCATCATCGATCGGCGTGATCTCGATGTTGTGCAGCGTCACAAGCTGATCCCAGGGGCCGTTGTGCGTGAGGAATTCGCGCATACGCGGCATCGCATAGACGCGCACCGAATGCGCGCCGATGACTTCGCGGCCGAGTTCGGCGAGCCCGAGGTAGTGGCCGATGTGGGCGTGGGTAAGGAGGATGCCGTCGAGAAGGGGAGAGGCGTCCGACCGCGGCGCGACTTCATCGAGCGTTCGCAGTTGTGATCCGAAGTCGGGAGTCGCGTCGATGATCCAGCGCTGGTGCGATTGCGGATCGACGATCGCCAGCGACGCGATACGCTGCCGCAATTTCGGATTGCGCCAGGCCGCGGCGCAGTCTGGACGATTGCATCCAGCCTGCGGATATCCGCCATCCTGCGCGATACCGAGGACCATGGTGAAGGGTGTTGTCGCGGGCGGAGGGACGGTTGCGCAGGCGGTGAACAGAATGAGAAGCAAAACCTTTGTTAAAAGATGACGCAGATTGACACAGATATCTGCGCTCATCTGCGCCATCTGCGGATCAACAGGTTCTATCATTCCAGTCATGCGCAGCGTCATTCTCCTCGTCTTCCTCGTCGCCGCCAACGCATTCGCCCAGAACGACGCCGGTGAAGTGTCGTTCGCAAACTCCGGCGCGCCCGACGCGCAGGCGCCGTTTCTGCGCGGCCTCGCGCTGCTGCACGACTTCGAGTACGAATCGGCGGCGCAGGCATTTCGCCGTGCGGAAACGATCGATCCTTCGTTCGCGATGGCGTACTGGGGCGAGGCGATGACGTACACGCATCCGGTCTGGTTTCAGCAGGAAGCCGATTCCGCCACGGCCGCGCTGAAACGCCTCGGTGCGACGCCCGCCGAGCGTCTGGCCAAAGCGAAGACGGAGCGCGAGCGCGACTACCTTCGCGCCGTCGAGATCCTCTACGGCGACGGCACGAAGGACGAGCGCGATTTCAAGTACGCCGAGGCCATGCGTGTGGTACACGAGCACTATCCGGACGACGTCGACGCTACCGCGTTCTACGCCCTCGCCCTCCTCGGCACATCCCATCAGGGCCGCGACTTCGCCACCTATATGCGCGCGGCGGCGTTGCTGGAAGAGGTCCTGCCGGCGCATCCGCAGCATCCCGGCGTGCTGCACTACCTCATCCACTGCTACGACGATCCGATCCACGCGCCCCTCGGATTGCGCGCTGCGCGCCGGTACGGCCTCGTCGCGCCCGGAGCCGGCCACGCGCTGCATATGACGTCGCACATTTTCATCGCCATGGGCATGTGGGACGATGTGATCGACGCCAACCGCCGCGCCATCGACGTCGTCAACAAGCAGCGCGCCGCACGCTCGAAGCCGTCCGTCGCGTGTGGCCACTATCCGCTCTGGCTTCACTACGCCTACCTGCAGAGGGGGCGTTTCGACGATGCGCGCACGGCTCTCGATGCCTGTCGCCAATCGGCGTTCGATCCGAAGTTCGAATCCGCGGGGCCAATGGATTCCGCCGCCGGGCGGATCGAATCGTTCGCCGAGATGCGTGCGCATCAGATTGCCAGCGGAGGCGCGCTGACAGTCGCAGACAATGTGGCAATTCCTGACGGCTTGGAGTTCGCGAACGCCCGCTTCCTCGTTGCTTACGGCGATGTGTTGGTGTCCGCGGCGCACGGCGATACGGCCGCGTTGAAATCCGCGGTGGCCCGGCTGCACGTGCTGCAGCAGGCAGCGGTGCAAAGCATCGAGCATCAGCATTCGATGAACGCGATGAATCCGACCTTCCACATCCGCGCCGAGGTGATGGTGCAGCAGGCGGACGCGCTGCAGCTCGCGGCAGAGGGGAAGCGCGCCGAGGCGATCGCGATGCTGCAGAAAGCGGCCGCGGCGGAGACGTCGATGCCGTTCGAGTTCGGGCCGCCCGTCGTCGAGAAGCCGACCTACGAGCTCCTCGGCGACGAGTTGTTGGCCGCAGGACGCGCCTCCGAGGCCGCTGCGGCGTATCGCTCGGCGCTGGAGCGAACGCCGGGAAGGACGGCGAGTGTGGAAGGGCTAGCGAAGGCGCAGAAGACGGGCGATGGATCGAAGATGCTTTCCGAACTTCGGGTTCTCGCGACCGCGCCATCCTCGTGAGTGAACCAGTAACCCCGCGGTCGCGGGGAAGGGACGGCTCATGCGAAGGCGATTCCGTGCGAAGACGCTCACGCGAAGACGCTCACGCGAAGACGCGAAGGCGCGAAGGTTCGCTCCATCTCTTTTTATGGCTTCGCGCCTTCGCGTCTTCGCGTGAGCGTCTTCGCGTGAAATCGAATTACCATTCCCGTCGTGAAACATTTTCTTGCGGTCGCACTCTTCGCGGTTGCTGCGCGTGCCGAGGTGACGGTGACGGTGGATCACAACCGGGGGGCGGCAGCGACTACGGCGTTCAAGTTTGCGCGGGTGGCCTCGCCGGCGCGCGACGATGTGGCGGCGGCTGCGAAGGTGGAAGTCATCGCCGGGACAGTCGATCGTAACAGTGCGCCGATCACGGCGCTGACTGATGGGCGCCTTCCCGGTAACGAAGACGAGCCGGAAGCGAATCTCTTTTTTCGTGGCGATTCGTGGGGCGGGCGTATTCGTTTCGATCTTGGATCGATTGTCGACGTTGCGGCCGTGAATACGTACTCGTGGCATCCCGATACGCGCGCGCCGCAGGTCTACCGGTTGTATGCGAGCGACGGCACCGATCCGAATTTCAATCCTGCTCCCGGCGTGAAGGTCGATCTGTCCACCTGCGGCTGGCGTGAGATTGCCTTCGTCGACACGCGGCCGAAGGTAGGGGAGAGCGGCGGGCAGTACGGCGTGAGCATCGCGGATACGACGGGCTCGCTTGGCCGTTATCGCTACCTCCTCTTCGATGTCTTCGAGACCGAGAGCGACGACCCGTGGGGGCAGACGTTCTACAGCGAGATCGATGTGGTGAAGAAATGAAGAAGCTGGGCGCGATGATCGCGTTGCTCTTCGCGTGTACCGCAGTTGCGCAAGCGGCCGATCTTCCCGACCTCACGAAGCAGCCAACGCTCTACGTCGTCGGGTATGCCCATCTCGACACGCAGTGGCGGTGGGAGTATCCGCAGACCATCAAAGAATTTCTGCCGCGCACGATGCACGACAACTTCGCGCTCTTCGAAAAATATCCCCACTACATCTTCAACTTCAGCGGCGCCAATCGTTACCGGATGATGCGCGAGTACTACCCGGCCGATTACGCGGTGCTGCAGGAATGGGTGCGCAAGGGCCGGTGGTTCCCGGCCGGATCGTCGATGGAAGAGAGCGACGTAAACTCGCCGTCGGCGGAGTCGATCATTCGCCAGGTCCTCTACGGCAACGCGTATTTCCGGCGCGAGCTGGGGCGCACCAGCGCGGAGTACATGCTGCCCGACTGCTTCGGATTTCCAGCGTCGCTGCCGAGCATCCTGCATCACATGGGGATCGTTGGATTCTCTACGCAGAAGCTGACGTGGGGATCGTCGGCGCCGGTGGGCGGCCCGGACTCGCCGGAGAAAACGCCGGTGGGGACGCCGTTCAACGTGGGAGTGTGGGAGGGTCCCGACGGCAACAGTGTCCTTGCCGCGTTCAATCCCGGCAGCTACAGCGCGGACATTCGCTACGACCTCTCGCGCAGCGACACGACGCCGCCGAACGGAGTCGACTGGCCAAAGCGGGTGGAGCGCAACGGCGCGGCCAGCGGCGTCTTCACCGACTATCACTACTACGGAACCGGCGATGTCGGCGGCGCGCCCCGCGAGCCCTCGGTGCAACTGGTCGAGTCGATCGTGTCGAAGAACGACGGTCCTTTGCACGTGATCTCCTCGACTGCCGAGGAGATGTTTCTCGATATCAAACCGTCGCAGCGGGCCGGACTTCCACGGTACAAGGGCGAGCTCGAGCTGACGAATCACTCCGCCGGGTCGCTGACGTCCGAGGCGTATCAGAAGCGGTGGAATCACAAGAACGAGCTGCTGGCCGACGCCGCCGAACGCGCCTCGGTCGCCGCAGAATGGCTCGGCGGGCGTGCCTATCCGATGAAACGATTGAACGACGCATGGACGCTGGTGATGGGCGGCCAGTTCCACGACATCGCCGCCGGCACCGCCACGCCGAAGGCTTACGAGTATTCGTGGAACGACGACGTCATCGCCATGAACCAGTTCGCGGGCGTGGTGACGAGCGCGACGGAAGCGGTGGCGTCGGCGCTCGACACGCGCGTCAAGGGAACGGCAATCGTCGTTTACAACCCGCTGAGCATCGCGCGGGAGGATGTGGTCGAGGCGCACGTGTCGCTTCCGGAGAATGAGGACGTCAGCGTGTTTGGGCCGGACGGCAGGGCGGTTCGGTCGCAGCGCGACGGCGACACGGTGATCTTCGTGGCTAAGGTGCCGTCGGTGGGATGGGCGGTGTACGACGTTCGTGACGCGGGAGTCGGGAGTCGGGGGTCGGGTGTCGGAGCCGGAAGAGAATCGGCACTTCGCGCGCAGCTCCGACCCCCGACTCCCGACTCCCGGCAAGCGCGCGCTACCCTCGACAACGCGCGGTACCGCGTTTCGATCGACGAGGCAGGCGACCTCGCCAGTATCTTCGACAAGAAGACGAAGCGCGAAGTCCTGTCTGCACCAGCGCGCCTCGCACTTCAGACTGAGAATCCGCACGACTGGCCCGCCTGGAACATGGATTGGGCCGATCAGCAGAAGCCGCCGCGCGGCTACGTCAGTGGACCGGCGACGATGCGCATCGTCGAAAACGGGCCGGCGCGCGCGGCGCTGGAAGTGACGCGAGAGACGGAAGGCTCGCGATTCGTGCAGACGATCCGCCTCGCTACTGGCGATGGCGGCAATCGCATCGAGATCGACAACGCCATCGACTGGAAAACGGAGGCGGCCGCGCTGAAGGCGACGTTTCCGCTGACCGCGTCCAACAAGCTGGCCACCTACAACTGGGAAGTGGGCACGATCGAGCGTGCCACGAACGACGAGAAAAAGTTCGAGGTGGCGTCGCATCAGTGGTTCGATCTCGGCGATGCAAAGGGCGGCGTAACCGTCCTTACCGACAGCAAATACGGATCCGACAAACCCGACGATCACACGCTGCGGCTCACGCTGCTTTACACGCCGGGCCTCAGCGCGAACGGCCGCGCCTACAGCGATCAGGCCTCGCAGGATTGGGGGCATCACGAGTTTGTTTACGGGCTTGCCGTGCATGCCGGAGACTGGCGATCGGAAGGAACCGACTGGCAGGCGCTCCGGCTCAGTCAGCCGCTGATCGCGTTCGTGTCGCCGAAGCACGCCGGCACGTTGGGGCGGTCGTTCTCATTGTTGCGCGTTAGCAATCCACGCGTTCGCGTTCTGGCGTTGAAAAAGGCGGAGAGCGGCGATGAGCTGATCGTACGGTTGGTGGAGCTCGACGGCAGGCGGCAGAACAATGTCCATATCGGCTTCGCCGCGAAGGTCATCGCTGCGCGCGAAGTGAACGGACAGGAAATGCCGCTCGGGAAGGCGCGCGTCGTCGATGGGCGGCTCGTGTCTTCGTTCACGCCCTATCAACTGCGCACGTTCGCAGTGCGCCTAGCCGCACCGGCGGCGAAGGCTCGCCTGCCGCACTCGATGCCGGTCGCTCTTCCGTATGACGTCGTGGTCTCGAGCCGCGACGGTTCGAGATCGGCGCCGGGCTTCGATGCCGCTGGTCGCGCCATTTCCGCCGAGATGCTGCCGCGCGACGTCGACTTCGCTGGCATTCACTTTCACCTCGGCACGGAGAGCGCCGCAAACGCGGTCGTCGCGCATGGCCAGTCGATCGCACTTCCTGCTGGCGATCACAAACGGCTCTACCTCCTCGCCGCCGCCGACGGCGATCAGCGGACCACGTTCATCGTCGATGGTAAGCCCACTGAGCTCACGGTCCAGAATTGGACCGGCTACGTCGGCCAGTGGGACAACCGCCTCTGGACGACGAAGCAGGAGACACTGCCACCGCGGCCCGACGCGCCGCCCAACGCGCCGATTCGTACGCGCATGGCGACCGTGTTCAACGGCCTCACGCCCGGCTTCATCAAACGCGCCCCAATCGCGTGGTTTGCTTCGCATCGGCATACTGCTGATGGTGCGAATGAGCCCTACGCGTACTCATATCTGTTCGCGTACGCCATCGATCTCCCTCCCGGTGCGCACACGCTGACGCTGCCCGACAACGACAAGATCCGCGTGCTGGCGGCGACGGTTTCGGATGAGGACTCATCGCTTGTCGAGGCGCAACCGCTGTATGACACATTGATCCGATCCGCAGATGACGCAGATGGACGCAGATGAAAAACCACACGCCGCTTTGTCAGGAGCTGACCGAATGAAACGAATCATGATCGCTGCCGGGATCGCAATGGTTGTCATCGGCTGTGCAAAGCACGAGCAGACTACCGCAGCAAAATCCGCCAAGTCCTTCACCGTCGCCGTCATCCCGCAGGGCTCCACGCATGAGTTCTGGAAGAGCATTCATGCCGGCGCGATGAAGACGGCGCAGGACGAGGGGAAGGCGGGCGTCAACGTCACCATCATCTGGAAGGGTCCGATGCGCGAGGACGACCGCGAGCAGCAGGTGCAGGTCGTTGAAGGCTTCGTCACGCAGCATGTCGACGGCATCGTCCTCGCTCCCTTCGACAAGAACGCACTCGTTCGTCCCGTCGAGGAAGCGAAGCGCGCTGGCATCCCCACAGTCGTTGTCGACTCCGGCCTGGAATCAACCGATCCGATCAGCTTCGTGGCCAGTAACAACTACCACGGCGGCGAGCTTGCCGCCGACGAGATGGGCCGCCTCCTCGGCGGCAAAGGCAAAGTCCTTGCGCTGCGCTATCAGGAGGGCGTCTTCAGCACCGAGCAGCGGGAAAAGGGTTTCATCGAGCGGATCAAAGCTGCCTATCCGAACATTCAGCTCATCTCCTCGAATCAATTCGCCGGCGCGACGCGCGACACCGCGAAGACGGCCGCCGAGAATCTGCTCAATCGATTCGGCAACGACCTCGATGGTCTCTTCACGCCGAACGAATCGTCCACTGCCGGTGCGTTGCTGGCGCTGGAAGACGCCGGCAAAGCGGGCAAGATTCGTTTCATCGGCTTCGACACGAGCGAGGTCTTCGTGAAAGCGATGCGCGACGGCAAGCTGCAGGGCATCGTGGTGCAGAATCCGTTTCGTATGGGCGAGCTCGGCGTCAAAACCGTCGTCGATCACCTCCTCGGCAACGCCGTCGAGAAACGCGTCGATACCGGAGTCACGCTGATCACCCCCACGAACCTCGACGCGCAGGAATCGCAGACGTTGCTGCATCCGCCGCTGGAGACGTATTTGAAGTGATGCGCACGACAAGCGCAGGCGTCTCGCGTGCATCCTCGCCCGCGCTGCGGTTACATGCGATCACCAAACACTTCGGCGCCACGATCGCCCTCGACGGCGTCGATCTCGAGGTCGCGCCCGGCGAAGTTCACGCGCTCATCGGCGAGAACGGAGCGGGGAAGAGCACGCTGATGAATGTTCTGTCGGGCGCGGTGGCGCCGGACGGCGGCTCGATGATCGTCGATGGGATGCCGTACGCCCCGCGCGGGCCGGCCGATGCGCGTGGCCGAGGAGTGGCGCATATTCATCAGGAGCTGGCGTTGTGTGGGCATCTCTCCGTCGCCGAAAACATCGCGATGGGCGTCGAGCCTTCGCGTGGCGGATGGCTGCGTCGCGACCTGATGAACGAGCGCGCGGCCACGCTGCTCGCCGAGTTCGGACGGAGCGAGATCAAGCCTTCAATGCGTGTCGCCAGTCTCTCGCTCGCGGACCGGCAAGTCGTCGAGATCTGCCGCGCCCTGGCGCGCGATGCCCGCATTCTGCTGATGGATGAGCCGACGAGCAGCCTGCAGCGAGCGGATGTCGAGCGGCTCTTCGAGACCGTGCGCCGCCTCCGCGATCGCGGAATCGCCATCATCTACATCAGCCATTTCCTGGAAGAGGTGCGCGAGATTGCCAGCCGGTTCACGGTTCTGCGCGATGGCCGGAGTATCGGCAGCGGTGAACTGACCGAGGTGCGCGATGAGGAACTGATCTCGATGATGGTGGGAGCACAGACAAGAGTGTCTGTGCCACATCAAGCTGCGCATGAGCCACGAGCAAATTTGCAGCCCGAAGTTCTCCTCGAAGTCGAGAACCTCTCCGCCCCTCCGCGCCTCCGCGTGGCAAGCTTTCTCCTCCATCGCGGCGAAATCCTCGGCATCGCCGGTCTCGTCGGCTCCGGCCGCAGCGATCTCGTTCGCGCGCTCTTCGGCCTTCAGCGGGCAACCGGAGGTATCGTCCGGTTGCGAGGGAAAGAGCTGAAAACACTCGCCCATCAGATCCGCAACGGTTTCGGCTACCTCAGCGAAGACCGCAAAGGCGAAGGGCTCGCGCTGCAACTGCCGATCGCCGACAACGTCACAATGAGCCGTTTCGCGACCTGCTCGCGCGGCGGATGGATCGATCGTCGCCAGCAGAACGCACAGACGGACGATGTCGTGACGCGTCTTCGCGTCAAGGCGCCGGGGCCGCGCGGTATCGTCGGAAAGCTGTCCGGCGGCAACCAGCAGAAGGTCGCGCTGGCGCGGCTGCTTCACCAGGATCCCGACACCCTCCTTCTCGACGAGCCGGCGCGTGGCATTGACATCGGCAGCAAGGCCGACATCTATCGCGAGATCGCGCGCTTGGCGTCCGAGGGGAAGGGGATCGTGATGGTGAGCTCGTATCTGCCGGAGCTGCTGTCGGTGTGCGACTCCATCGCGGTGATGACGCGCGGCCGTCTGTCGGCTGCAAAGCCTGCCAGCGAATGGACTGCTGACACCATCCTGCAAGCCGCGATCGGAGCGGAAATGTAGGTCGGGAAACGTAGGTCGGACTCTCCAGTCCGACTTCGCGTTTCCGCCGGAACCGTCGTTCGTCGGAAGCAGTCGGACTGGAGAGTCCGATCTACGTACCGCGAACACGGTCCCCCGCATACAATCCCCACCTCGCATGAAACGCTGGCTCCGCGTCCTCGCTCCGCTCGCCGGCTGCAAAGCCAGCGAATGGACCGCCGACAGCATTCTGCAGGCAGCGATCGGAGCGGAAACGTAGGTCGGGAAACGTAGGTCGGACTCTCCAGTCCGACTTCGCGTTTGCGCCGGAACCGTCGTTCGTCAGAAGCAGTCGGACTGGAGAGTCCGACCTACGTACCGCGAACACGGTCCCCCGCATACAATCCGCACCTCGCATGAAACGCTGGCTCCGCGTCCTCGCTCCGCTCGCCGGCCTCGTTGCGGTCATCCTTCTCTTTGCGATTCTGACCGGATCGCCGGCGCGTTACCTTTCGGGCGCCAACCTGCGCGTCGTGCTCGCGCAAACCGTCATCGTCGCCATCGGTGCCCTCGGCATGACGATGATCATCGTCAGCGGCGGCATCGACCTCTCCGTCGGCGCCGTCATCGCGCTCACGAGCGTCGTCACGGCGTTGGCCTTGCACGATGGCTGGCCGCCGATCGCCGCGTTGCTCGCTGGCATCATCGCCGGTGGCATCGTCGGCATCGTCAACGGACTGGCTATCACCGCGCTGCGCGTCGTCCCATTCATCGCCACGCTCGGCATGCTCGGTATCGCGCGCGGCGTCGCCAAGTACGTCGCCGGGGAACAGACCGTCAACCCGCCCGCGACGTGGCTCAACGAACTGGCGGTGACCTTTCCATCGCGCGACTGGATGCTCTTCGCGCCCGGCGTCTGGATCGCGATCATCCTCGCGGCGATGATAGCGCTCGTGCTGCGCAACACCGTCTTCGGCCGCCACGTGTTCGCGCTCGGCTCGAACGAAGCGGCGGCGCGCGCCTGCGGCATCAACACAAGCGCGCTGAAAGTGCGCATCTACGCGCTGGCGGGATTGTTCTTCGGCCTCGCCGGCGTGATGCAGATGTCGCGTTTGCGTCAGGGCGACCCGACAGTCGCCGTCGGCGTCGAGCTCGACGTCATCGCTGCCGTCGTCATCGGCGGCGCGAGCCTCAGCGGCGGGGAAGGGAGCATCGCCGGCGCGATGATCGGGGCGCTGGTCATGGCCTTTCTCCGCAACGGCAGCCAGCAAATGGGCTGGCCGAACTACGTGCAGGAGATCATCATCGGCGTCGTGATCGTGCTCGCGGTCGCCGCGGACCGCTGGCGTGCTTCGCGCGCGGCCGAAAGGAACTGAATCATGGCCGCACCCCTCTCCGCCTCACTCCGCCGCGACCTCGGCACCATCGAGTCGTACGCCACGCTGCTGGGCATGCTCATCGGCGCCGGCATTTTCAAAGTCACGAGCGATGCCTGGGCGCGGACCGGGCCGAGCGTGATTCTCGGCTACCTCGTGCTCGCGCCAGCGATCCTGGCGACGTCGGTCGCGTATTCGGTCTTCCTCTCCACGCCGCTAGGCCGCGAGCCCGGCGGCGAGTACACGCATCTGTCGCGCACGTTCGGCGGCTACGGTCTCGCGTTCGTCGGAGTGTGGCTCAAAGTGATCTCGTACATCGGCGCGCTGGCCTACCTGTCGCGCGCGCTCGGCGACTACACGGTCGAGCTCTTCGCCGGCGCGTTGCCGAAGAGCGCCGCCATGCCGGTGGCGATCGGCAGCCTCCTATTCTTTTACGTCATCCACGTCGCCGGCGTGCGCTGGTTCGGTCGCATCCAGGTCTGGATGTGCGTGCTCCTTGGTCTGTCGATCCTCGTCCTGGTCGGGCCGGGCCTCTTCGCCATCCATTCGCACAACTACCAGCCGTTCTTCACGCACGGTCTCGGCGGATTTGCAGCAGCGCTCCCTTTGGTTTTCTTCGGCTACGCCGGCTTCGAGTCGCTGGCGCAGACGGCCGGCGAGGTGCGCGACTCCACACGTCGGCTGCCGCGCATCTTCCTTCGCGGCATACTCGCGACGACGGTCATCTACTTTCTGATGTCCGTGGTCGCATTCGGCGTCCTTCCTGGCGCCGAGCTGCGACAAGCCGCCGCGCCGATGGCCGCGGTGGCGTCGCGCTATCTGCCGATGGGCGCGGCATGGTTCGTCACGCTCGGCGCGGTGATGGCCCTGACGACCTCGGTCAACGCAACCATGCTCGTTCCATCGCGCGTCGGAATCATGCTGGCCGAGGATGGACTCGCGCCGCAGGTCATCGGGGCGATTTCAAAGCGTACCGGCACACCGATCGTCGGCTTGACCTTGACACTGATCGTGACGCTGCTCCTCCTCGTCAGCGGACAAGTCTCGCTCGCGCTGAACATCGCCGTCTTCGCGCTGGTCTGCCTCTACTTCCTGCATAGCCTCGCGCTGCTGGCACTGCCCCGCGCAAATCCCTCGCTGTACGCCAGCGTGACCCTCGGCCTTCCGCGTTGGGTGCAGCAGATCAGCGCCACGATCTCGTTGCTGTTCATGGGCACGCTGATCGCCGTGCAGCTTCGCGGCGACGTCGACGTATTGACGCACCTCTCATTCCGGGAGCGCATCGAGCACGCCTCGCTGACGACGATCGAGCTGGTGGTTTTCTGGGGCGCGATCGGGGCGGCGCTTTATGCGATCGCCGCGCGGGGACGGCGAGTCGCGACGTAGCAGTCTCCGCGTCCTCTGTGTCCTGTGTCCTTCGGCGTCCTTCGCGTCTTCGTGTCTTCGCGTGACCGTCTTTGATCTCTTTCGAAAGACCTCACCTCGATCCCTGGAAAACCGCTCCCCCATCGCCGTCCTGACGGGATGCAGGCTTCGCGTCCGCCCTGTGGTCCGCCATGAGCGCATCTCTTCAGCAATTCTGGCATTATGATGATGGGATTCCACCCATGCATCCTCCGCAGTTGTTCGAGGCGAACCTCGATGTGATCGAGCGTGCGATCACGCAGGTTGCGCGTCAGGTCCGCCTGCGCGGCGCGGACGCGGAGGACTTCGCCTCGTCTGCGCGGATCGCACTGCTCGCCGACGACTGCGCAGTCCTTCGCAAGTTCGAGGGACGCTCATCCTTTGCCAGCTACGTGGCCATCGTGGTCCGCCGGCTCTTCCTCGACCAGAAGCGCTCGGAGGGTCGTTGGTATCCCTCGGC
>DATLVW010000357.1:0-5166 GCA_035577085.1 Thermoanaerobaculia bacterium | reverse complement strand
CGTTCGGGATGTTGTTGAACGACGCCTGGCCGTTCTTGTTCGACCAGTAGCCGAGCGTCAATCCACCACCGGCGCCGAGGCACAGGTTTCCGAAACGGATCGTCTTGTCGTCGCCGTCGGTGATCGGCGTATCGACGTGATTCGTAAGGACCATGCTGCCGTCCGCGGCGGTGGCCGCAATGAATCTCCAGTTCGCCTCATTCGGCATCGCTTCGCCGGCGTGATACGTGCCGGAATCGCCGACGAGATCGACCGGTGTGGAGCGGATGTAATCGATCCAACTGTGATCGAACCAGTTGATCTCCTGGTCGGCAATGGCAACCTGCCAGCCGGTGATGAGCGTTTCGCCGCTGTCGTACTGACCATTCGCGTTCGCGTCATAGAACTTGAGGACATGCAGATGGCCGGGATTGACGACCGGAGCGGCCTTGACCTTGAAGTTGTCGGTCTTCGTGGAGCTGTTGATGAAGTCCGCGGTGGTGCTGATCCACACTTTGTACTCGCCGCCGGGATTCGTGGTGTCGTCGTAGCCGGCGCTGCCGTCGGACTGCTTCACCACGTTGGCCGAGAGGTTGTAGCACTGCACGAATGTGCCGCCGGCTACCGTCACCTTGGCGATGGGATTGTTGCTTCCGTCGCGCGGTGGATTGCCGAGCAGCGCGCCGTTCGGCTCCGTGACGCGCAGGAAGTACGTTCCGTCGGGAAGGCTGGCAGCACCCGGATGGGCCGGACCGCCGTTGACGAAGACGTCCAGCTTCGATCCATAGATGTTCAGGTCCGTGCCGGTGCAGGCGCCGTCCGTCGTGAAAATTGCGCCCGGCAGCGGCGGTGCCGCGAAGAGCGGGATCGCCGAAACAGCCAGTGCGAGAGTAATGACTGCGAACAAACGAGCAAACCACGACCGATTGGATGACATTTGCGTTCTCCTCTTCTTTCCTCGGACCAGGATGTAAGTGAGCCTCTCTGGTTGCTGCTTACATCGGAGAAGAGGGCCGGAGCGCGCGGCTTTTCCACGATCGGAAGATCTTTTTTCGTCTGGCAGGGAAGAAGGGGGACGTTTTCACGCGGAGACGCGGAGATCGCGGAGGCGTCAGAAACTTCTTCTGACGCCCGCCACGTAGTTCGCCTTCGACGTCAACTGGATCCCGTTCACGTGCTGGTAGATCGGGAGCTGCACGAATCCGTAGATAGAGGTTCCGTGGCTCATCGCCACGCGCAGGCCGGGGCTGAGATAGAGGTAGCGGCCGCCGGTCAGGTTGCGGTTCTCATCGGTCGAACCGACATCATCCTTACTCGTCATCCGGCCGTTCAACTGGCCGAGGAGATGAACTGCTTGCGTGAGCGGGTATTCGGTTCCGGCGTTGAGCTGGATCTCATGCCCGCGGCGATAGTCGCCGGTCCCTCGGCCATTCACACGGCCATTCAAGGCAACGAAGAACGGGATGAGCGTTGCGTGGCCCATCGGCCCTTCCAGTTTCGTGTCGCGCACGAACGCGGATTGGTAGGTGACGCCGAGGAGCGCGTCGGTGGAGCCGTTTCCGGGTGTGATCGTCACCTCGGCATCCTCGCCGCTGCTCCCGATCTCATGGCGCGACCCGGTCGCGAACTTCGCGCCGCCGCTGAGCCAGACCGACGAATGTGTTGGTGCATCGCTGAACAAACGAAGGCGCGCCTGCAGCGTGGCGTCACCGGGATCGGCGAAGTTCCAGCGCTCGATCTGCGCGGTCTCTTCGTCGAAATGCTCATGCGACCGCGAGACATAGGGAAGCGCCAGCGCGACCTGAAAGCGATCGTTCATCGCGTAGCTCAGTTGCAGCGTGGCAAGACGATTGATCGTGCGAATCTCGTCATGATCGGAGGCGATCTCGCCCACATGCGCGCGCCGGCTGCCGATGCGAGGCTGATCCTGATCGATGTACTGGAACGACAGATCGAGCGAAAAACGGCCGGTATCGCCGAACTGCAGTGCGTGGAGATCGATCGGACACGATGACGAGCCGCAGCTCGCAACCGCGCTTCCGGCGGTGAATGAAAACAGAAGGAACAGCGCTCCAAACCAAGAGCCTTTCCGCAAAGGAAACCTCCTCGGGGTCGTAAACGATCAGGTGACGTAGGGGACGTCAGCCGCGCCGAGGAGGGGGCGTGGAAGGGATCAGCGACACTGCGATCGGGACGTGCAGCGTGGCTTCGAAGGTCTGATCGTCCGGCGCAATCTCAATCGCGCCGACAGCACTGGCCAGAACCGCGCGGTGCGTGGTTACGGTGATGGCATTGTTCGCATCGCGGTGACATGCGTTGAGTCCGAGCGCACCCTTTTGATGCATCGGACACGTCGCCTCGCTCCTGCAGCACGCCGGCCCGGCCGATGTCGCACTCCGCCCACACGACGGAATCCCGCCGAGGATCGCGCCACTCGCAAGGAGCGCGCAGAGGATCGCGGCCGAGAGGCGATGCGGCAACATGGGAAGGGATTCTAACCCGGACAATTCTCTCTGATCGCAACCTTTCCGATCGAATAGGGGAGTTCGTCGCTCCTGCATATTTGCCCCCCTCATCCGCCTTCGGCACCTTCTCCCCCCGCAAAAACCGCGGGGGGAGAAGGCGCTCGATTGGAGAGCGTCGCAAAACATATAGAGAAAGATGCAGCAGAAAGGACAATAAGAGGTGGTGTTGCAAGAGCGCAGCAGGACGGTCAACGCGAGCGAGAAATGCTAGCTATCCCCGAGCCATCTCTCTTTCTCCCACTCTCATCACAACCTTTCAATCGAGCGCCTTCTCCCCCACGCTTTTCAGTGGGGGAGAAGGTGGCGAAGCCGGATGAGGGGGCGTTCCCGAGCGCGACATACGTCCGTATGACACGCAAGCAGTTCGGACGAGGCGTTGTTGATCGCCGTGCGCGTTCCCCCGCCTTCGGCACCTCGGTTGGGGAGCGTCGCAAAAAGCAAGGCTGGTGGTGCAACTAGAAAGTAATAGAGATCGCCCATCACACCCGCACGTGATCCTCATCATGCGTTCATGCGCGCGCTCCCATCACCATCCCCGGTGTGACCGATAGCGCGCTCGTCCTGAGCAAATACCGTCTTCTCGCCGAGACCATGCATGACGTGGCGATCTTCGTTGGCGGGGACGGCAGGATCATCGAGGTGAATGCCGCTGCTGTCAAAACGTACTGCAGGAGCGCGGAGGAACTTGTCGGGAGCCCCGCGGCGGAGCTCTGCTACAGGGGCGACCGCTGCGCGATCCAGCGCACGCTCGAAACCGGGGAACCGCGCACTTGCGAATGCGTGCATCGCCGTGCGGATGGGACGCTCCTCCCTCTCGAGGTGAGTACCGTTCGGGCCGATATCGGCGGCGAGCATCTCGTCTTGTGCGTGGCGCGCGATGTGGCCCACCGGCGCCGCCGCGAGCTCCTGCAGGCCATCGTCCGCGAGATCGACGGCGCGATCCTGGCCGGACAACCGCAGGAGACCACGCTGGAGTTCATCTGCTCGCAGCTCGTCTCGCTCAACGGCTACGCGCTCGTACAGATCAGCATCAAGGAGCGCGACGGCCTCGTCTCCATTCAGGGCTCCGCCGGCGCGGCTGCCGGCTTCCTCGACGACATTCACGTTCGCTGGGATAGCGGCTCCGAATCCCTCGGCCCCACCGGACGGGCAATTCGCGAGGGGAGCGTTCAGATCTGCGACATCGAGAACGATCCTGATTTCGAAGTCTGGCGAAGCAGCGCCGCGGCGCATGGGCTTCGGTCATCGATCTCGCTCCCTCTCGCGGCGCACGGCCAGACGCTCGGAGCGCTGACGCTATTTTCGACAGAGAAGCATGCCTTCACCGACGCGATGAACGATGAGATGGGGAGCTTCGCCGATGAGATCGCGCTGTCGATTCTCGCCGGCATGGGACACGCCAAGATCCGCCTGCAGCGTGTCGCGCTCGAGGCGGCCGCGAATGCCATCGTCATCACGGACGTACACGGCGTGATCGAATGGGTGAATCCCGCCTTCACGACGCTGACCGGCTGGACGGCGGAAGAAGCGGTCGGCGACACGCCGCGCATGCTGCGATCGGGAAATCACAGCCGCGCGTTCTACACGCGGATGTGGCAGCAACTGAACAATGGTGAAGTCTGGCGCGGCGAGATGTTCAACCGGCGCAAAGACGGAACGATCTATCCCGAGGAACAGACCATCACACCGGTACGCGACGAGAAAGGGCGGATCGCGCATTTCGTGGCTATCAAGCAGGACATCAGCGACCGGAAGCGGCAGGAAGAGCAGATCCGCTTTCTCGCCCTGCACGACGTTCTCACTGCGCTCCCCAACCGCCGCGCATTCGAGGCCACGCTGGCGCGGTTCACACACGACGCCAATACCGCGCGCAATGCTGCCATCCTCGTCTTCGATGTCGATGAGTTCAAGCTCGTCAACGACTCAGCCGGACACCCGGTCGGCGACGAGTTGCTCATCGAGCTCACATCATTGCTCCAGGCGCAACTCCGGCCCGGCGATTTTCTCGCCCGCCTCGGTGGCGACGAGTTCGTCGTTCTGCTGCGGAACGTCGGAAAGAATCTCGCCCACGACATTGCCGAGCGGCTGCGGCGCGCGGTAGAAGCGATGTGGTTCGAGCACGACGGGATCGTCTACACCATTACGATCAGCATCGGAATCGCCATGCTCGCCGAGGGCGATGATCCGAAGGACCTCGTCGCGCATGCGGATATGGCGATGTACTCCGCGAAGGAACACGGCAAAAATCGCGTGGCCAGCTATCCGCTCGCCAAAGGTGAGGTCGTCCACGAAGTCACGCGCTGGCTGGCGAAAGTCCGATCGTCTCTTCGCGACGGCAGCTTCATCCTCACCTTTCAGCCGATCGTTCAACTCGGCAACGGCGAGACGCTCCACTTCGAAGCGCTGATCCGGATGCGCGCCGAGGATGGCAGCATCATTCCGCCCGACAACTTCCTCCCCTCCGCGGAGCGCTACGGACTGATGCCGCAGATCGACCGCTGGGTCTTCGACGAAGTCGTGCGCATCCTCGAGTCGGAAGCGAGCTTGCGCATCTTCATGAATCTCTCCGCGCGAAGTCTCAATGATGAACCTCTGCTGCAGCACATCGAGGAGCGCCTTCGCATCAGCAGCATTGAGCCGGGCAGGCTTTCCTTCGAGATCA
>DATLVW010000356.1:0-7440 GCA_035577085.1 Thermoanaerobaculia bacterium | reverse complement strand
ACCGCGCCGCTTTGGAGATCTCTCTCCCAGATGGCATCGAAGGCGACGTGAGCGAGCAGCCGGTCTCGCGCGTCGCTGCGTCTACCTGAAGTCTTCGAGGACATATGCAGGCGGTACAGTGTTTCCGGAGCGTTTCATTATCGCCCCGATCGTGAATCGCGCACGATCGCGCGGCGGCCCGGAACGCTCTTCAGCAAATTACGGTGGAGGCTGGAGACCGCACTGCTGCCGCCGAACCCGCCTTCGCAGTTGATTCCGCTAGCGTCTCGTCGCCACGAGCTCCACAGTGTCGATCCCCGACCCGCAACATGGACCGGAAGTCGGACCGGTCAGCGTTGCCCTGATCACACCGTTCGATACGGTGCCCGTGCCGTCGAGGGTGTACGTACACGCGATGAAGCCATTCCGCAGCGAAAGGTTGATCGTCGATCCCTTCACAGTCCCTCGTACCGACGGCAAGTCAGGATTGATATTCGCAACGAACGCGCATCCATTCTGCCGGAGCTCCCAGCTCGTCAAGTATCCACTGGTAGGACAATGCCCGTCGTACACCACATCATAGATCCCCGAAACATCGACACACCCCGCGGGCGGGACAACCGCGCGACCCCGTCCCACGCGAGTGGCCTCGGTCGTTAGCGGACGCGCGCTCTGCGCCGATTGAATCGGAGAGGTCGGCAACTCCTGTGAGCAACCGGCGAAGAGCAGAGCTACAGCGACAACTGGGAGCGCTTTCATTTCGAAGACAATGATACGCGCGCCGAGGGGCGACTACTGGCTAACTCTTCTTCGAGGCGGGCGTGCTTTACTCGAACGGCGCCACGAACGAACGTGACGACGGTGGCATAGCGAAGCGCCTATTCGTAGAGCTCCCATCCTTCGTGTTCGACGCTGAAGATCGGGTCGATACGCGTGACGATCGCCTTCTCCGCCTCGATCGCGGAGACGAAGCCGATCAGGTGGCGGTCTCCGATGACCACCGGAGCGCCTTTGAAGTCAGGGGCGAGCAGCACCTTGATAGTGATCGTCGTGTCGTTGAACCCAACGATGCTCCCCTCGGACTGCGACACCCGTCCGATCACTTTGATGGCCGCGCCTATTCGCGGCTGGCCGGTTCCACGGAATCCCTGCTCCTTGCGTCCGGAGGTGGCGAACTGCGGCAGCTTCTCGTCGACGCGAACTCCGGAGAGTAGCCGCGCCACGGTCGCTGTGTACGGACCGTCGCCCACCTTCGCCCAGACATTCGCAACCCGGTATTCCTTTCCGCTCCCGCCGCGGTAGACAACTAGGTCACCCGGCTCTCCGGCCAATGCTTCACCAGTGGAGACGAGGAAGTGTTGCCCGCCATCCTTGAGGAAGCAGCAGATTCCGGCGGCCTCGCCGCTGTCGGTGGTACGCACGGTGTAGTTGATGTGCAAGCGGTCGGTGAATAGGTCGTAGACGGGTGCTCTCGTCGCTGCCGCCAGTTGATGGCGCAGCTCGTCGTTCTCGTGGGTTTTCTCTTGAATGAATGTCTGCCGCGCGTCGTACAGTGCCTGAATTGCCGTGGCCTTGTTCTGCGCCGCCGCCAGCGCGGCGCGCGCTTGCACAAGCTCCGTGCTATCGCCCGATTGAGCTTCGGTCGGCTTCGCGAGCTGCCTTTTCAACTCAGCATTCTCTTTCTTGAGCGGTTCGACGTACTGCTTGTTTATGAGAGCGACCCGCTCTTCCGTCGACGTCCTGAGCAGACTCTCCAACTGATGATGCAGATCGGTTTCGCGTTGCCGCGCCGCTTTCTCGGCTGCGAATTTCAGGGCTGCGTCGGCAACGTCCTTGTCCCTCTCGGCCGCCGCTTGCGCCGCCTCGGCCGCCAGCTTCGCGCGCTCAGCAAGGGTCTTCCGGTACCACGCCAAGCCGAGGAGAACGCCAACCACGATCACCAACGCGGTCAGGATGCACAGGAAGATGATCGCGAACCGCCGATCGGACTTCCGTCGTTGGATATACTTCCTGCTTGCCTCGACGAGTTCCGGCAGTGAAGGGTTCACGCCGAGGTCGCTGACGTCATTTTCCTTAAGCCACTTCGTCACATCCTCAACCTGCTCTTCATCGAGCAGCCCGCCGATGCGGCCACCGCGCTCCCACTGGTCCGCCCACGCCTCATAGCGGCGCAACTCGCGCAGATCCTCGCGCGCCCGCTCCAGCCAAGCGTCGAGCTCCGGCCATTTGCGGATGAGCGCCTCGTGTGCGACCTCAACCTGCTCGTCCTCCGCCGTCTCGCCGGTGGTCCTTCGAATAAGGCGCGCGCGAAGGAGCTCGTCGATGACGTAACGAACGTCGGCGCGCTCAGTGCCCGGCATCTCCATCAGCGTCGTGACACGAACCCGATTACTGGTGGTCTCGTCCTGCGATCCGGGCCGCACCATCCGAAGCATCACGCGACGCACGAGATCGCGCTTCTCTAGCGGTATCGACTCGTGGAACTGATGCGCGGCATTGCCCAGTGCGTTGCGGGCTCCTCCAAACTCGTCATACATCGATAGGCGCAGCGGCTGACCGTCGCGCGAATCGAACAGCTTGCGAAGGGTGAACTGGAGTAGCGGCAATGCCGCCCCTTCGGTGACCAGATCCTTGGCGATCGCATCGGCCAGCCCCTGTTCTATCGGAAGATGGACTTCCCGCGCCGGACGCTCGATGGCATCGCGCAACTCGGCGAGCGTCATCGCCGTGACGCGTACGCCGCCACTCGTGAAGAGCTCGCGCAATTCCGGGTAGTTTGCCAGATGCCGCTCGTGATCCGAGCGCATTGTGACGATGACAATGTGCTCACCTTCGCCCGTCGCCAGCGACACGAGATTCGCCGCGAACGCTTCCTGCGCCCCCGCATCCTCGCAGAGCGTGAACAGCTCCTCGAACTGATCAATCGCCACGACGATCGGTGTTTTGCCTTCGGACGGCTTCACCAGTCCGTCGCGGTGTTTGCGCTTCCGCGGCACGTCGTCCTGCGTCAGCGCTCCGGCCAGAGCTTTTAACGGATCGGATCCGGGGACGATGGCCGGGAGATAGCGCCACGCCTCGCTTCCGGGCAGATCGCGGCCGAGCTTGAGGCGGGGAATGAGTCCAGCGAACAACAGCGACGACTTGCCGCTTCCTGACGGCCCGAGGATGGCGATGAGACGGCGGCCGGCGCGGAGCTTGTCGAGCGCGTCGTTGAGCACTTGATCGCGGCCGAAGAAGAAACGCGATTGCTTATCGCTGAACGGCTTAAGACCGGCGTACGGACACTCCAGCGCCGCAGCTCTTTCGGGATCGTATTGCGCGAGCTCTACTTCATCCATAGGCACGGCGGCGCGATAGAGTGTGGTGGTCCAGAAATCGATGAATCCCTGCGCCGCGATGCGTTGGTCGTTCTCGAACAGATACGTGCCGGCATCTTTCGCGCGGAGAACAAAGCGGTGCACGTCGCCCGCGATCTCCTTTACGCGCTCCTGTCTTACGGCGCGAAGCAGTTCCGTATGCTGCTTGTGGAGGTCGAAGAGCGTCGGTTCAGGCTCAGAACTGGACGCGGTGGTGACGTCACTCATCATGCAGCCTCTTAACGAGACGAGCGACGGAAGCGCCTGCCTTTACCAGCTCCGCGCACTGATCCTTCAGGGTTTGGTCGAGTGCGTGGAAACGCGTGCCTGCGTGCGATTTGTAGATTCGGAAATTCGAGATGGTCAGCCTGGCGTCACTGCCGGCTAGCGCGATATCGACCGCGGGGCCGTAGCTGTCGGCGCTTCGAACGATCATTGGCACGACTGCCGAAAGAACGGTGGCCCGTTCCTTGAGATCGGCCCAGTCATTCGCAAGCGCCGTAATGTCATTGGGCGTGATTGCTGACTCGACTCGCCGGAAGTCGATATCGAGGTCCTGCCAGAGACTGTGGGTGTGTATAAGCTCTTGCACGTTGTCGTCGAGCTCTTCCAGCTCATGGAGCGCGATTTCGATATCCGCCACGGCCGCCGGATCCATATCGCGCGACTCCTCGATCATCCGGACGAGCGCGTCGATCACGCGGTTCAGCTGCGCCTGACTAGCCGCTTCGCTAAGACGCGCATCGATCACGGCCGGATGCACGGCCATGACTCGTTCCATTAGCCGCGTCGCATCCCGGGCCTTCTTGACGCTGCGGGTGGCCAGACACTCGGTCAGGCTGTCGTGTGCGGCCTGCAACTTCCTAATAAACTCCAATCCTGTACTGGCGAAAACCGGCGTCCTCTCCAGACCGTCCAGTTTCAGAATGCCGCGCGCTAACGTGGCGGCATACTCGTGAAAATTCTCTATTCTTGGCTGATCCAGCAGTTCCGCGTCGTAGTCGACAAGCACCGTGGTGATCGGATGGAGGCAGTGGCGTTGGAGATTGTCGAGCTCGTCGTGAACTTCTTTCAGTGTCCCCACGCGCAACGTGCGGTCGGCGACTTCCTCCAGACCAACCAGGTATCGCAGTGCTCGGGTGCGCAAGGGGCCGGTTGTCAGCCTGCCGAGCCGGTCAATGACGTCATCGGTGCGAACGACCGGAGAAAGCGGCGATTTCAGAAGGCGGATTAGTCGCGGCATGCCCGCAATGACGGCGTTGTTCTGGATGAAATCGAGCCAGGAGCGGGCGGAGATCCATCTCGGCGGTTTGCACGGCGTCCGCAGGATCGGAACCATTCTCCCGTGCCATCCCGCGGGGTCGGTGCCCCAAGCCATCTGCCCCTCGGATGTAGTGTACTGACTGGCCAACCATCCCGGCGTGAGCACCAGCACCGAGCGCCGCGACGTTGTGATCGCGGTGGCGAAGTTATCCGGTACCGAACGCCCTTCGGCGAAATTGCGGTGGTCGATGCAGGTCTTCACGCCGCCGGCATCGAAAGCCGTCAGCAGGACTTCGTTCACCCATTTCTCGTCGGTATGGCTGTAGCTGATGAACGCGTCGTATTCGAAGTCCATCGCAACCCCTTAAAAATTGCTGTATGGGCGCAATATAGGTTCATCCCTGCCGAATCGCCACCCTCGCTACGAGCGGCGCCGCGATTAGCCGCAGAGTGAACGCTCGGAGAAGGAGGGCCTCGGCAAGTGTCTGATCTTCGCGTTTCTGTTGACCCGGCAATTCCGTGACCCAGCGCACGTCCCCCCGCCCTCCGCCCGCGCAAAATGAAACCCCCATGAAAGCCCTCCTCCTTGCTGTCACGCTTGCCAATCCCATTCTCTTCGTGACGCAGGTTCCCGTTCCGGGCGACTTCACCACCGTCGCGTCGACATTTGGGAACCATCTGGCCTCGGCGGCGGAGGCTCCCCGCGGCGGTGATCTTTGGATCCGATATACCGATGGGACGACGAAGAACCTCACGCGCGGGACGGGGTTCGGGAACGGGGGGATGCAGGGGGCGGGGGCGATCGCGGTGCGCGAGCCGTCGGTGCACTGGAGCGGGACGAAGGCGCTCTTCAGCATGGTCATCGGCGCGCCTTCGCAGCAGTACGTTTGGGAGTCCTACTACTGGCAGATCTACGAAGTCACCGGCCTCGGCGAGAACGAAACGGCAGTCATTCGCAAGATTCCCAATCAGCCGGCCAACTACAACAACGTCAGTCCGTTCTACGGCACCGACGACCGCATCCTCTTTACTTCCGACCGTCCGCGCAGTGGCGAACGGCATCTCTATCCGCAGCTCGATGAGTACGAAGAAGCGCCGACCGTCACCGGACTCTGGAGCCTCGATCCTGTCGGCGGCGATCTGCGGATGCTCGATCACACGCCGTCGGGGCTTTTCACGCCGTCGATCGACAGCTTCGGGCGTGTGATCTTCACGCGATGGGATCACCTGCAGCGCGACCAGCAGGCCGATACCGACGCGACGGAAGGCGGCTCGTATGGGACCTTCGACTACGCCGACGAATCAGCGGGCGCCGCGCGTCTCGATCAGCGCGTCGAGATCTTTCCCGAGCCGCGCAGCAGCCGCACCGATCTTCTCGCCGGCACCAATCTCGAGGGGAACAGCATCAACCACTTCTTCCCGTGGGAGATCAACGAAGATGGGACATCCGAGGAGACGGTGAACCATGTAGGGCGCCACGAGCTCTTCGGATACTTCGACCGGAGCATGAACGACGCCGGCCTTTCCGAGTTCAACGGCGACCCCAATCGGGCGAACAAGAACGTCGTCGAAAGCCTTTTTCAATTGCACGAGGACCCGACGCAGCCGGGCGTCTACTACGGCGTCGATGCGCCGGAGTTCCAGACCCACGCCTCGGGACAGATCGTCCGCTTCGCCGCGGAGCCGTTGCGAACCGCCGACAACATCGCCATTACCTACATCACGCCTCGCTCCACTCGCGACGTTCCAGAGGGACCGCCGCCAGCCGACGCCTCGGGGCATTATCGCGATCCGCTGCCTCTCGCGGACGGCACGCTCCTCGCGGTCCACACGAGCGAGATGCGCGGCGACGACAACGACGGCACACGTGCCGCGCCGAAGTCGCGATACGCTTTCCGCATCCGGACGATGACGCAACAGGGCGGCGTCTACGTGCCGGGAGCGACGCTGACGCAGGGCATACAGGGAAGTGTTTCGTACTTCGATCCCGACGTCCTCGTGACCTGGTCGGGCGAAATGTGGGAGCTGAATCCGGTCGAGGTGCGCGCGCGCCCGCGTCCTGCGCGACGGACGACGCTGCTCGAGGAGCCGGAGGCGAAGCTCTTCCGCGACGAGAACGTCGACCCCGCCGCCTTTCGCGCCGACCTGCAGGCGCGCAATCTCGCGCTGATCGTCAGCCGCAACGTGACCGCGCGCGATGGGGCGGACAAACAGCAGCCCTACAACCTTCACGTCACCGGCAGCTCGACGCAGAAGGTGTCGGGGAGCAGCAAGCTGTTCGACATCGCCCACCTCCAACTCTTCCAGGCCGACCAGCTTCGCGGCCTCGGC
This sequence comes from Thermoanaerobaculia bacterium, assembly GCA_035577085.1. Taxonomy (GTDB): domain Bacteria; phylum Acidobacteriota; class Thermoanaerobaculia; order Gp7-AA8; family Gp7-AA8; genus JADGNZ01. Next base: position 511 of record DATLVW010000356.1, on the reverse strand, counting down.
GGCACCGCAGCGCCGCGCGATGGCCGCCGGGTGCTCGCCCGAGTGATGCACGACTCCGCGGTAAAGAACGCGCCAACCTCCGGGCCCGCCGGCAGCGTACAGATCGCCGCAGACGGATCGATCGCCGCATTCGTCCCCGCGCATCGCGCTATGAGCTGGCAACTGACGGACGCCGCCGGAACACCGGTCGTCCGCGAGCGCTACTGGCTGACGTTCCAGCCCGGCGAAGTCCGCGTCTGCAGCGCCTGCCACGCCGTCAACTCCCACGACCAACTCGGCGCCGCTGCCCCGACGAATTCCCCCGAGGCGTTGCGAGCGCTGCTGCGAACATGGAAGGCATCGCAGACGACGACGCCACGACGCCGATCGGCGGGGAAGTGAGGTTGTCGTGACGTGATACGCGCTACTGATTGGCCGAGAGCGATGAGTTAGGATGTACCCAAATGCGCCGTACGCAAGTGGTCATTCTTGCGGGAGGCCTGGGTACGCGGTTGTACCCTCTCGCCGTGGA
>DATLVW010000355.1:0-4206 GCA_035577085.1 Thermoanaerobaculia bacterium | reverse complement strand
CAACAGCAAACGTAGTGATACAGGCAAACGCCACCGTCCTGTAACCACCCGGGTGGGGTTTTTCGGCCATGGTGTGGCTAACCGGCTATTCTCCAAGGAGGACCCGATGAGGCTGCGTCTCTGTGCGGTGGCAGTGATGTGCGCAACGTCCGCGTTCGCGCAGATGCGCGAAACCGTCAACGTAAACGTCATCGAGGTGCCAGTGTCGGTCGCCGATTCCAGCGGAAATCCGGTGCGCGGCCTCACGGCGGCCAACTTCGAGGTCTATGACAACGGAAAGAAACAGACGATCTCTTCGTTCGACAAGGCGGACTTCGCTTCGAAAGAGGTAGTGAATGCCATCTCGCCGATGAATCCGGCGGCGCGGCGCTCGTTCCTGCTTCTCTTCGACCTCGGGTTTTCATCACCGCGGTCACTGGTCCGGGCTCAGGAGGCGGCGCGCAGCTTCGTCACCACCGCGGTTCACCCGCGCGATCTCGTCGGCGTCGGCACCATCGACAACGATCGTAGCTTCCGGTTGCTCACAGCGTTTACGACCGACCATGACCTGGTCGCCGCGGCAATTGGCGATCCGCACAGTTTTCACGGAAAGGATCCGCTGCAGATCGGGAACCGGACGTTCGTCAACGACTTGATTCCTGCCGACGATGTGGGGATGCAGGATGCCCAGGATGCGAGTCTGGGAGCGCCGCAGAAGAGCGCTGCGGCAAAAATAGGCGACGCAGAAAACCGCGAAACGCAACAGCGGTTGACGGCCAGCAACGAGGAGTATGTCCGCGCTCGCGTCGAGAAGCAGATTGACTACCTGGCCGATCTGGCGAGAACGCTTCGCGCCGTTCCAGGCCGAAAACAGGTCATCTTCCTCTCCGAAGGCTTCGACGCGAAATACGTGCAGGGACGGGATGCCCGCGATACCAAGGCCAACCAGAGCGACTTCGAAAAGGTGGCCAGGGGACAAGTTTGGGACGTCGATACGAACCAGCAGTTCGGAAGCGCGACCAGCCAGTCGATACTCGACCGGATGGCGCGAGCCTTTCGCTCGTCGGACGCGGTGCTCAGCGCAATCGACATTCAGGGCGTCCGCGTGGAGAACACGAACTCCGGCGGCGCCAACAGCGCCCCCGCCAGCCTGAACTCGAACGAGGGACTCTTCGTCCTTTCCCGCCCAACCGGCGGTGAAGTCTTCCGCAATACGAATGACCTCAAGACCAACTTCGACCGCTTACTTCACGCCCAGGAAGTGGTCTACATCCTCGGCTTTCAAGCGCAGGCTGGGAACCTGGGGAAACTGCACGATTTGAGAGTCAAGCTCGTCGACTCGCCGGGCCGCGTGTCGTATCGGATGGGCTATTACGAGAATGGGACCGAGTCTGCAGCCGAGCGCGCGCTCAGCACGGCCGAGGTGATCGTCAACGACATCCCCCAGAACGGTGTGCGCGTCGCCGCGTTTGCGGCGCCATTCCCCGTCAGCCACGGCAACTCGCAGGTTCCTGTGATTCTCGAGCTCAATGGCACGGATCTGGTGAAGCAAGCTCGGGGTAACGCCGCGGGAGCGGAAATCTATGTTTATGCTTTCGATTCCGAGGGGATCGTTCGCGACCGCTTGTACCAGCGCGTCAAGCTGGACATGCAGAAGATCGGCGATCGTCTTCGCGGCAGCGGACTTCGCTATTACGGCACGCTTGTGCTCCCTCCGGGAACGTACGCGATCAAGTCGCTCGTCCTTGCGGGGGAGCCTGACGCGAAGCGGACGAATGATGCCGACAGGCGTGGCTACGCGCGGACGGATGTCGTCGTGCCGCAAGCGGGCGATGTCGCGCTGCTGCCGCCGATCCCGATCGACGAACAGCCAAAGTGGGTTCTCGTCAAGGGAACGGACCGCGGCACGACGGGCGAGTATCCGTTCGAACTGAGCGGACAGATCTTCATCCCCAGCGCGACCGCATCGAACAAAGTGGCGGTCGTCGTCTACGGTGCGGCGGCGAACGAGCTGACCTGGGAGACGATCCCTAAAACAAAATTGTTGGGCACGATCCCCGCGATGGGGGCAACGAAGTTCATCCTCCAGCTCGACGATCCCGCGCCTTCATCGTCGCTCAAGGTGACAATGCACATGCAGGGAGTAGCGGAGCCGCAGACGACCAGCGTCGCATTGGTGCGTCCCTAGCCGGCACAGCAGCACGTCCGCCGTTGATCGATCACGCTGCGCTTGATAGCCTGCCGCGCATGGCAGAACTCTGGACGAGCATTCACGAGTTTCAGGACATCCGCTACGAGCGCACGGCCGACGGGATCGCAAAGATCACGATCAATCGTCCCGAAGTGCGCAATGCGTTCCGGCCGCTGACGGTGAACGAGATGAAGCAGGCGCTGGATATGGCTCGCGACGACAGCGAGATCGGCGTCATCATTTTCACAGGCGAAGGTACCGACGCCTTTTGCTCCGGCGGCGATCAACGCGTGCGTGGCAAGGGCGGTTACGTCGATCCGAACGAGAAGATCCCGCGCCTCAATATCCTCGATGTGCAGAAGCAGATCCGTTCGATGCCGAAGCCAGTCGTGGCCATGGTGGCAGGCTACGCGATCGGCGGCGGCCATGTGCTGCATGTTGTCTGCGATCTGACCATCGCTGCCGACAACGCGCGTTTCGGCCAGACCGGTCCGCGCGTCGGCTCCTTCGACGCCGGCCTCGGATCGTCGTATCTCGCGAGAATCGTCGGCCAGAAGAAAGCGCGCGAGATCTGGTTCCTCTGTCGCCAGTACGATGCGCAGCAGGCTCTCGACATGGGCCTGGTCAACACAGTTGTGCCTCTGGCGCAACTCGAGGAGGAGACGCTGAAATGGTGCCGCGAGATGCTGGCGCTCGCGCCGACTGCGCTGCGTTTCCTCAAAGCCGCCATGAACGCCGACTGCGACGGCCAGATCGGCCTCCTCGATTTCGGCGGCGACGCCACGCTGCTCTATTACCTCTCCGAGGAAGCACAGGAAGGCCGCGACGCCTACGTAGAAAAGCGCAAGCCCGATTTCAAGAAGTTCCCGAGATTTCCTTGATGTGCGCTGCGCGCGTTGTTGGTTTTCGGTTTTCGGTTGTCTCTCCCGCGGTCTGTGCGAATTCCTCCACAACCTCCAATCGAGCGCCTTCTCCCCCACGCTTTTCAGTGGGGGAGAAGGTGGCCGAAGGCCGGATGAGGGGGCGTTTGCCTCTTGCGCCGGCAGTTGCAAACTCCCATCACGTAAGCAGACCTCGGCACGCGTGCTCGTCGAATGCAACACCCCCCTCATCCGCCTTCTCCCCCCGAAAAGCACGGGGGGAGAAGGCGCTCGAATTTCACTGCTGGCAAGTTCGGGCACACACTGAAAACTCGTGTGAACCGACAACCGACAAACGACAACGCGCCGCCAGGCGCAATAAATCATGACTCCCTGGCTTCTCGCCGCACGCCCCAAGACCCTCGCTGCCGCCGTCACGCCGGTCCTTGTTGGCACTGCGCTGGCGCGAAACGGAACCGCTGCGATTCACTGGCCGTCGTTTGTCTTCGCGCTCCTTGGCGCGACGTTCATTCAGATCGGCACGAACTACGTGAACGATGCGCTCGACTTCAAGAAAGGGGCGGATACGCATGCGCGCCTCGGTCCGTTGCGCGTTACGCAGGCGGGGCTACTCAGCGCTGATGCCGTTCTGCGTGGCGCGTACGTGTGCTTTGCGATCGCCGCTCTTTGTGGCGTCCCACTCATTCTTCGAGGCGGCTGGCCGATTGCGGCGATCGGCGTTGCCTCGATCGTCGCTGCTTACGCCTACACCGGCGGCCCTTATCCCCTTGCCTACCACGGCCTCGGTGAAGTCTTCGTGATGATCTTCTTCGGCTTCGTCGCGGTTTGCGGATCGTTCTACCTGCAACGGTTGACGCTCGATCCGACCGCATGGATCGGCGGCCTTGCGGTTGGCGCGCTTGCGGTTGTGATCCTCGCGATCAACAACTTGCGCGATCTCGAGAACGACCGGGCCAGCAACAAGCGAACGCTCGCCGCGCGCCTCGGGGCGCGCTTCGCATTCGGCGAGATTGTTTTCTTCGCGATCCTCCCGTTCGTCTGCGTCGGCGCGATCGCGTACCTGCGCGGACGATGGACGATGCTGATACCGATGCTGGCCGCTGTTCTCGGATTCGCCCTTCTGCTGCGCGTCGCACGCAGCCGCGGCGCGGAGCT
>DATLVW010000354.1:0-13138 GCA_035577085.1 Thermoanaerobaculia bacterium | reverse complement strand
CCTGAAGAGATATGCGCGCGTCGTAGTTCCCAGCTATATTCAATTCGCGGTCGCGCTGCTCATATTTATTGCGGGGCGTGTCGCCGTGGTGATCGTGCTCCACCGCCCGTTTCTGGCCGGCAAACTCATGGGCGTTGCAATTGCGGTCGCCACAGTTGCGCTGTGCAGTCTCGCGTTCTCGCAGTTGCACGCCAGACCCACGACGCCCAACTAAGCACGCAGCCAGCGGTATGCTTCTGCGCATCGCGCGCCGGACGGGTGAGCCGTGATCCGTTAGCGTTAGCCGGCGAGGGGAGGCCTCGAATGTCCTTCATCAACTGGTCCGATTCCCACGAGATGCTTGGGTTGCTCTCCGAGCTCGTCGTCGACGAGCGGAACGACTCAACCGACGACCCGGCGCGGGCGCACTTTCTTCGCGGCGTGCTGGAAGAACTGGGCGAACTCACGGCGCGCATCGATGAGACGAATGAAGACGATTTCATCGGAACGCTTCGGATGATCCTGGAGTCGACGGACGGTGAGTTCCGCGGCGACCCTGTGTTGGAGCACGTTCAAGCGTGTATCGAGGAACTTGAGCGCATTCGAGACCGAGTGAGTGCCTGAGCCAATAGCGTCACACCTTCGTCGACTATCCTTCATGCCTGTCACCGAAAGCGGCAACCTCGAAGGGAGCGAAACATGGAACCATCCGCCGACCCCTATCCGAAGTATCTGGACTGGCTCCGCTATCTCTCCGCCTTCCTGCTCCTGTTATACGGAACGAGCAAGCTCCTCGGCAGGCAGTTCAGTGTACCACCGGGACTGGCTCTCAGGCCGGTTGGATCCCTGAGCGGCCGCGATCTGGCCTGGTATTACTACAGCTACTCTCACATCTACGCGACTCTCCTCGGATTGATCCAACTGGCCGGCGCCGCGCTGCTGCTCTTCCGCAAGACGGCGTTGTTGGGAGCGGCCGTGGTGATGCCCGTGATCACGAACATCCTCATGATCAACGTGTTTTACTACATCACCTGGGGCGCAACGTGCACATCGACGTTGATCTTTGCCGCCATGGTGGCCATCCTCTGGCACGACCGGCACGCACTCCTCGGCGTCTTCTGGGCCAGTCAAACCAGCGAACCGGCCGAACTGCGAAGGCGCCACCGAATGATCGCCGCAGCGGTTGTTCTGTCGGTTATTGTCTTGATGGCCGTCGGCTTATGGCTCTCTGCCGCCCGTACCAGCGCCTTGCCGCGGTGAATTGGAGCGGTTAACCTGAGGGAAGAAGGGAGAAATCAATGAAACGGGTAATTGCGCTGGGTGGAATGTTTGCCGTTGGAATGGTGGTGGGTGGCCTGTCGACGGAGTTTGTTCATGCTCAGGCTCCGCAATACCAAACGAAGCAGGTTCTACAGACAGATTTGAACAACCTTCCGGGTCAGGAAATCATCGTCTTTGAATCGACGTGGCAGCCGGGATTCAGACTGCCCCTGCATATGCATCCGAACGGCCATGAGATCACATACGTCATCGAGGGAGAACAGACGTTCGAAATTGAAGGCGTCGGGACAAAGGTCGTAAAGGCAGGCGAGGCAATCTATACGCCTCCCAACACGCTGCACTTCGGCCGCAATGCGACGGATAAGATATCCAGGACCGCAGTAATCCGAGTCAAGGACAAGGACAAGCCGATCATGGTTGACGCCACGAAGTAGGACGACCTGATGATTGAACGTCCGCATCTGGGCAGCCCTGTCAGTCCGGCGTGGCTGACGTTGCGCCGAGCACCCCGGTCGCGTCGAAGCTGTTGGCGCATCAATTCGGCCAGGACACCAATGAAGGCCGATATCCACGCATTCGAGGTTGAGTGCGATGAAGAAGGCGTCCGCGCTGATACGATGAATCGCACAAAATGCTTCTAGCGGTCGGGATTTTCGCCTGGCTTGTTCTCTTTGCCTTCGCCCTGCGCGGCGCTCGATGGGCCTACGCGATCTTTGTGATCTTTGCGTTCGTCTGGATCCCGGCGCGCACCGGTTTTCACCTCCACCGGCCGCCCTGCCAAATGCAGTTTACGGCCGACCTAGCTCTCAATTCGATCCTGAAATACAAGCACATTTCTCTCTGGGCCGCGTTCTTTCTGATGACGTGGGTCCAGGTTCGCCGCAGCCGCTATGCACTGCCAATCGCTGCGATCGCGACGATGGCGGTCGGCATCCTCATTGAGCTCGAGGAAGGAGCAACCGGCACAGGGATGTGCCGAGCCACTGATTTGTTGCCCGACGCCCTGGGCGCGCTGACCGGCGCACTCATCGCCACCTTATGGCGAAAACGCCAGGCGAAAGCAGTGGTAATGCCTCCGGCGGGGTGAACGTGGGGGTCAGGTCTAAAGTCTAAAGTGCCGAGGACGATCGTCGGTACAGCGATCAGTCCAATTCGGCACTTTAGACTTTAGACCTGACCCGTCAAATGCGAATGAGCCAGCAGAGTCCCTTCGGGTCCATCTGATCAACCGCGAAGATCGGCGCAAAAGCGCGGCGGCTAACTTTGCCGTGGAGCGGACTTCGGCCCGCCCGCTGATATGCTTACTCTCACGTTCTCGAAGTGGGCCGAAGCCGCTCACCTGGGGACGTTGGATCGACAAACTCATGACCGAAGCGACAGCAGTTCCGGATGCACCTGCACGCGTCGGTTACGCTGGCAAGAATCGAGTTTTGGCGATGATGGTCGATTACACCCTGATGTTCTTGCTCGCACTGCTGGCAACGAAGGTGCTCGTGGGCGGTTCGCTAAAGGGCCCTATCTTTGTTCTCGTCGCCTTTGCGTACTTCTTCGTTCCGGAATGGCTCTGGTCCGCCACACCCGCAAAAGCAATGTTTGGGCTCCGCGTGGAGCAAGTGCAGGGCGGTTCGTGCACCCTGAAAGGTGCATTGAGTCGAACAATCTTCAGAGTTCTCGAGGCGAATCCCGTGTTTCTCGGCCCGATTCCCGGAGGGATTGCGATCATGCGGTCGCCACTGAAACAACGACTGGGCGATCGCTTTGGCGGGGTCCTGGTAGTGGAAAAACGAACGCAGGGCAAGAGTGCGCCGCCGGTCGCCGCAGTCTAACTTCGGTTCGCGCCGGACGCGAACCGGAGTCGACCAGCAGGGTGACACCTTCGCATTTTCGCCGCACCGGATCATTTGCTCGCAACTTTCGGTCTCCGAATGACTTACAGCCTCGGACACAATTCAGAGCAAGTCCCTGCGATTGGTCGTCGCGCGGAGAAGCTACGCGCTTGCAATGACTTAGGCGTGAATTCGAGGAAGACCGCACGACGACGTCTTCGGCGGGTGGCCGACGTAAGTCCAAGAAGCTGCGCAAGTTATCCCCGCGATCGAGGAGACTCTCGAAGACCGAAGGTGTGACCCCAGGGATTGCGACACCGTCATCAACCTGGTTGCCAGCGTTCCTTGGGTGAGGATCCCAACCTGTTCGACGTTGATGCCGGGCATTTTGCGCGTCAGTTTCAGGATCAGGTCGTCCCGCTTGCGAAGCAGTTGATCGAGTTCGCCAACGATGTCGTGTTCACCGGCCAGAACCTGCTTTCCGCCTCTTCCGTACAGGGGCTTCAGGTTTACCGGTTGGCGCAGCACGTCGTCAAGCAGCCGGACGGCGCCGACTTGCAGCCGTTTGTCGACACCATGTCGCATATCGTCAAGAAGACGATGAACCGCCGCATGAAGCCGGCACCGGCACCGCAAGCCACTCCCTCCACCACGACGACGTCTCACACCCCGCCTGGCGCTTTCAGGGATTCCTGGCGTCGAACCTCGTCCTCGACAAAAGCCCCGGCAAGACCAATGAGCCGGAAGATGTCGCGGACCGTTTCGAACAGGCATTAAAAGACGTCACCAAAAATCCGTGAGTTACGAGGGGCATGCTGCCACGAGCATGCCCCTCGTTCCTTCAGGCGAGCAAGTGAACTTCGTTTCTCGCGGCGGAGTCTCAAGGGAACTCCGGCCTGGGTCGGCGACACTCCGCCTTGCCGTCGGCGTATCGTCGCCTCCTCGGGTTGGCACTGTTCGCATTCAGACTGAAGAGTCCATCTGGCTACTGGCGCGCTAACTTGGCGGTTGCAGCGGACTTCGTGCCGCCATCTGCTAGGCTTACCGCCACGGTCTGCAAGCGACACGAAGCGCTGAACCGCGGTCCGCTATGCGGCTTGAAATGTTCATCATTGAAGACGAGATCCATGCCGAACAGGAAGCCGAATTTGAAACGTATGGTGCTGCTATCGTCGAACTGAAGCGACGCGCCTCAATTCCTTGGGACCAGCCGCCGAACTAAGCACCCTGCCAAAGCTGGCGTAAGTGCGGCCGGCGGTACGTAGTAATCGAATGGGACGAAGCACGGCTGCCGTTGGAAGTCAGCAGAACGACTGTCCTCGAAATCTCAGCGGCGGGCGTGAAGTGGCACGTCGCCGGATAACGCGCCCTTGCAGCGGACGCGGTGCCGTTCGATGGCCCGGCGCTCCGCGCCTCGTTCAGCGTAAAATTCTCACGTCCTGTCTTCGGCACTTGGGGCACCGCACCGCTGAAGAGCAGGGACGTTAGCACCGTGAACAACTCAACCTACATCGACGGCGCCGAGGTCCACGCAGGCGACCGTGTTGCTCACGGTGGAGTCCCGGCGACGGTAGTCCTGGTGGCTGAACGCAACGAGGCGGTCGCAGAGTTCGCGCTCGCTGAGTGGGCCGAGCAAGGCAACATCCTCATCCGCTAAGATGACGGACACCTGTTTATGTACGAATACCTCTACGACGAAGAAGACACCGTCCTCCTGTCTCGCGCTGAACCCGGCGGGTAACGTTCGCTTGCAGCAGACGTGGCCCGTCCTGCGTTGTGGCGTCCTCGCGAAGCGGAGAAGCGACGCCGCCTGCAACGAACTAAGGCGTGAATTCGGATGACCGCACGACGACGTCTTTTGTGGGCGGCTGACGTAAGGCCAAGAAGCTGCGCAAGTTTGCCCGCGTTCGAAGAGACTCTCGAAGACCGAAGGTGTGACCCTAAGGCTCTGACCCCGATATCTTGCGATCACCCCCGCCACGCACTAGCATCTATGCCGTGCCCTCGCTCATCGAAATGGGACAGGCTGTACTCGGCTTGGCCCTACTTTACATGGCCTTCTTCCTCCATGAAAAGGAGGAGCGTCAGATCACGGAGCGACTTGGCGAATGGTGGATTCATGTTGACGATGCCGCGACCGCTGCGTTGGCATGGCACACCAAACTGTTTCGCGTAGCCAGTCAGCGTCTCGCGTAGCTCATAAGCTTCTTGTTCGGCGAGCGGCTAATCTCCGCAAGCGCGTTTTGGACAGCAATGTTACTTAGTGGAGCGGCTTTCGTCTTCCTCTTCGGTGAAGGCATTGTTCCGCCGCAAGATCTGCCTGACATTCCACTGGGCTTTCTAAGTTGTGTACTTGTCCTAACAAGTGGAGCCAACAGGGTCACACCTTCGTATTTTTGCCGCTCCGGATCATTTGCTCGCAAGTTTCGATCTCCGAATGACTTACAGCCTCGAACACAATTCAGGGCAAGTCCCTGCGATTCGTCGCCGAGCAGAGAAGCGACGCGCTTGCAATGACTTAGGTGTGAATTCGAGGATGACCGCACGACGATGTCTTCTGTGGATGGATGACGTAAGTCCAAGAGGCCGCGCAAGTTATGCCCGCGTTCGAGGACACTCTCGAAGACCGAAGGCGTGACTCCAAGGTCGATCATCCGTAACTTGCGGAGTTCCCGACGGCCCGACGGTAAGGAGCGGGTGTCGGTGTGCGCTTCGTCGCGTGTCGCGCTATGATTATAGGAGCGGCCGGGCAGTTGAACCTGTGAGCTGTTGGGCGGCTTGTTCCGTATGAAGGCAAACCAATCAGCCTTTGATGCGGGTCAGTTGGCTGAGCGTTTGGCGCAAGGCTACTATTCTCATCTTGCGGCAATTGCAGTAGCGACCGATCCGAGGGCCTTAAAGCTAGCACCGCGAATAAGGCCTGGGCACACCGTTCCCGTCGGGGAGGTAAGACGAAAGGACGGCACAGCTCATGCCTTTCACTTTCTTCACTTCCTTGCGCTCGCAGGCAGCGATGCTGTCATCGCTGGGGAACTGGAGCGAATTTGGCTTACCGGTGCTCTGCTGCGCGTGGGCGACGTGCTAGCACAGCACCAATATTTTGATCGCGCCCCAGAGCTGGAACTCCTACGGCACTTACGCAACGGCGCAGCTCATGGAAACAGATTCAGAATCGACCACCCCGCCAGTCTCGCAAGGTATCCGGCGCACAATCGTCTCGCATTGGTTAGAGGTGATTTGAAACCCGTCTTTGAAATTACGCCCGAGTTACAGGGACAAGAAGTGTTATTCGGTTACATGGGAGCTGGGAACGTATTGGACTTGCTCATGTCAGTGGGTCTTTACCTAGTAAGAATGGGGAATGGCGATCCGCTCAGTCCATAATGGGCGGCGCCGACAGAAGACTTAGAAGGAAGCCGATAGGGTCGCACCTTCGCATTTTCGCGCCTCCGGATCATTCTCTCGCAAGTGTTGATCTCTAGAAGACTTACAGCATCGGACACTATTCACGGCAAATCCGGGCGATCGTCGCCCGAGTGGAGAAAGGACGCAGTTTGCAATCACTTAGGTGTGATTCGAGGCTGAATGCACGAATGCATCGCCCATGGGTGCCTGACGTAAGTCCAAGAAGGTGTGCGAGTTACGCCGGGCGTGCGAGAGGCTTTCGAAACCGACGGTGTGACGTCGATCTCGCTTACAAATATTTCTTGGCCCTACAAGCCGGCAAACCGACTTTCAGGATCTCCTGACCATAGATATCCTTGCTCTCGAAAAGTGTTTGGCACAGAAGGGGGCTGGTACCGAACTGAACTTCGAAATAATGGTTCCATGTGTCGTACTCGACGAATGGTACTGGCGTTGGCGTTTTCTTCATTTGATAGAGAAGTGCTGTAGCACTATCGATGTAGTCGAGAAACGCCGTCGCTATTGCTTTGGCCCTTGGGAAGTTCGGGTCCTTTGACCGAATGACGACGCCCTCAAAGAAATATGGTTGAAACTCTGGATGATCCACAAAGATCTTGTCGATCTCCATTCCCTGATTAGTAATAGTGCTCCAGGTTGAGAGGTTGTTGCTTCGATTTGAGCTTTCAATGCTTTCGGTGAGTTTCTTCGCCTGATCCAATCCGAGATAGAAGCCCGCAGCTACAACGGCAAGGGTCACGAGATCTATGGTTCGCTTGAACCAATCGCGATCCACCTTGCCTCTTGTTGTTGGCTTGCCATCGTCACTATCCGGTGTTTTGACGCCTCGGGTTGCTCTGTCTCTCATCCGAAGTAATCCCCAGTTAAGTGGTGGTCACTACGCTCGTCGCGAGCCGAGTCTCAAGAAAGTATAGCCCACGCTCGCTGCGGTTGGGAGCGTACATCGCTCTGCAGTGTGAGAAATGCGGGCTAACCGAAGGGCTAACCGAGGCTAGCCGAATGCGAACGCGATCCTTGGCCTGATGATACGGGAGGCAGAAAGCGTGGATCAGAAATGAATCCTGATCCACGAATCTACTAACCACTAATCCGCTCCTCACTGCGCCGGCACGTATGTTGGGTCGTTGGTCTGCATGTCGATGACTGAGGCGTAGGAGGTTACGCGGCCCTGGCCGCTGATGACTTTTACGCTGACGCGGGCGTTGTAGGTGTTCGATAGGCCCATCGATTTGAGGAGCTGCGGGAATTGGATGAATTGGTTCGGGGTGAGTTGGATTTGGGTTGAGGCGGCGACTTTCGAGTCGGAGGGGATTGCGGTGACTTCGACGGTTGCGGCGTTGCCGGATACTTCTGCGAAGCCGACGTTGGTGCGGTAGCGGTCCGATTCTTCGATCTGCAGGATCTGCAGTGGTCTCGTGCCGAGGGCGGCGGCGTCGTTGGCGGTGACGGCGGCGATGAACTGGCCGTATGTGCCGTTTCCGGTCTGGTTGTAGGTGCGGGCGGTGGCTACTAGCGGGGTCGGTGCGGTGGTGGCGATGTGCAGGGCGCCGCCGTCGTTGGAGATACCGAAGACGTTGTGGAGCGTGGCGTCGAGTGTCTGCACCTGGCCGGGCGCGAGCTGGATGTCTTTCGACTGCGGCGCGCTGCCGGTTTGCGAGTAGAACGTCAGCGTCGCTTTCACAATGTTCGTCGATGGATTGAAGATGCGGACGTCGGTTTGCCAGTTGGCGACGCCGTTGTTCAGATCGGCGACGCCGGGGATCACGTATTTCGCTGCGGCGGTCTGGTTGACGGCGACCGGCGAGACGAGCAGCGGATCGTTGGTCAGATTGTCGAGCACCGAGGCGTACGCCGTCACCTTGCCGGCCGGAGAAACGACCTTGACCTCGATGCGGCCGTCGGTGACTTGCAGGTTCTTCGTCGCCAGGATGGAGTTGAGCTGGATGTGCTGGCCGCCTTTGAGATCCTGCGTGAACTCGGTGAGTTTCTGACCGTTCGATCCGAAGACGCTGATGAGCACTGAGGCCGGATCGCCGGAGCCTTCGACGATGCCGAGGTTGGTGCGGAAGGCGGAGGACTGCGCGATCTGCTGGAGGCTCAGGATCGTCGACTTCGTCGGATCGCTTCCTCGGCCCACGAACGCCGCAAACGGAATGGCCGGGATGTACTGGCCGAACGTGCCGTTGGCGGTGGTGTTGTACGTGCGGCTGGAGGCGAAGGTGAGGATGTTGGCCAGACCGGCAGGGAGTGCGGTGGCCGTGCTGGAGGTGGGCGCCGTGGTGAGCGGACGGACTTCGAGGGTGCCGGTGGCGGCGCTGTCGCCGAACCACGACTGCAGGACGTCGTCGAGCGCGATGGTGCGGCCGGGATCGATGTCGACCGTGGTCTGTTTGCCCTGCGTGATGCCTGCGTCGCCGTCCGGTACGAACGTGACCTGATACTTCATCGGCTGCGCTGAGGAGTTCGTGACGCGGATGTCGGACTGGAACTTCGAGTTGATGCCGGCGGCGTGCGCGACGGCGGGGATGATGAGCGCGTCCGGCGGCGGGCCGCTCTTGGCGATCGGCGAGACTGGCTGCACGAGGTTCACGGAGACCGTGGTGTTCGCCGGCGGCGTGGTGCCGAGCGCAACGCGATTACCGGCTCCCGAAGCGGAGGCGAACGCGATACTGACCGCGCCGCTGCTCGTACCGACGGGCAGACCGTCCGTCTTCGCAGTGACATTCAGCGTCGTTCCGTCGACGCCGACGGTTCCACTCGATGGCGAGACAGTGAGCCACGGTTGATTCGTCGTGGCGGTGAAGCTGTCGCCGGCCGCTGCGATGATCGCACCCTTGTGCACTGAGTTGCCGGACGTTCCGCCGATGTGGATCTCGTAATGCGTCGTCTGCGGGTTGTCGGCCGGCGTTGAGCCGTTTGCGGAGCTGGGATCGGTCACGCTCGACGGCAGAACGCTGACGGTCAGCGGCTGCGAGAAGAGGCTGCGCGCGCCGTTGCAGGTGCCGACCGCGCGAACGCGGTAGTAGTAGGGGATGGGCGCGTCCGTGCTGTTGATGTGCTTGAACGCCCACTCGCTGGCGTCGGTCGTGATCGAGAGCGGCGCGCTGAACGCGGCGTCGGTCGATTCCTGCAGGTCGTATTTCGTCGTCGCTTGCGGCCCTGCCGGCGTCCATCGGATCACGTATTCGACGTTGGTCGACGCGGTGCTCTCCGCACGTGGCAGTGGAACCGATGGCGTTGAACACGGCGGCGGTGGCGGCACCGCCGTAAACGTACTTACTGTGGATTGGAGCGCCGGGCAGTGATCGAAGAGCGCTTCGACGAACCACTTCACGCTGCCGGCGGGAATCGTCTGGTTGTCGAGATGCGTGGCGGTCGTCGTACCGATGGTGACGGGGGGCGTGTCGCCGTTGCCGAGCCAGACTTTGTACTGTGTGGCGCCCGGCACGTTGTTCCATTGCAGATCGACCGGCGAGAAGACGACCGGGGCGCCGTCGACCGGAGCGGTGAGGATGGGACGGACGAGCGCGCAATCGGCCGGCGGCGCGAAGGTGAAGTGCGCATGCGCTGACTCCACTGGATCGCAGCCGTTGAATTGCGCGCGGACGAACCACTCGACGGCCCCGGCTCCGACGGTGCGGCGCAGCGTTGTCGCGGTCGTCGTTCCGGCCGGAGAGGGTGTTCCGTTGTTGAGGGCGAGCCACAATTCGTAGCCGATGGCGTTCGGCACTCCGGACCAACTGAAATCGACTTCGCTGTTGGTGAGCGTGGCGTCGTTCGAAGGCGCCAGCGGTGTGGGCGCGGCGTTGTTGCAGTTCTGCGCGGCGGGAATCGTGAAGGTTGCCTGCGCCGAAGGAGACGACGCGCATCCGTTGAAGAGCGCTTCGACAAACCAGACGACGGCTCCGCTGCTGAAAGTTGCGTGCAGCGTCGTGGCGGTCGCCGTGGTTCCGATCGGTGCGGGCACGGCGCCGTTGACTCCGGCCCATACGCGGTAGCCGTTGGCGTTGGCCACGGCGCTCCACTGCAGATCGACGATCGATGACGCCAGCGTTGCTCCGGCTGCCGGTGCGACGAGCGACGGAGCGCCGTGATTGCCGCAGGCATCGACGGCGGCGATGCTGAACGTGGAGGTTGCGGACGAAGTCGGGTTGCAGCCTGGGAAGTTCGCGTCGACGTGCCAGGCGATGCTGGAACCGGAGAGCGCGACTGTCAGCGACGTCGCGCCGTTCGTGGTGCCGACATCCTGCGCTGCGCCTCCGTCAATGGCCACCCACACGCGATAGCCGACGGCCTGCGTGACCGCTGTCCAGTTGAAGGTCACAGGCGAATTGACGACCGCATTTGGCGACGGCGCGATGAGCTGCGGTGCGTCATGAGTGCAATTCGTTGCCGCGGCGACCGTGAAGTCGCGCGGCGCGGAGAAGAGCGTCGGACAGTCGCCGGCGAAGTGGGCCGCGACGTACCAGGTGGACGGACCGCTGGGGAGGCTGAGCAATGCCGTCGTCGACTGCGTCGTGGCGGCGATGGCAGGGGCGGCACCGCCGCTGGCAATCCAGAGATCGTACGAGAGCGCATTCGCGGTGGACGACCAGGTGAACGTAACCGGGTTGGCGACGTTGGCCGCGCCCGCGGCCGGCGAGACGAGCGACGGCGCGCTGTTGTTGCAGGAAGGTTGGGCCGCGATCGAGACCGAGGTGCTGGCGCTATTGTTGGTGCCGTTCGATTCCGCGGTATCGGCGAGGACGTAGGCATCATCGCCGGCGCTGTTCGCGGCGGATGCGGTGGCCGTGATGGTGAGCGGCGCGGCGGGGCCGGGCGGCAGCGACGCGGCAGAGCAGACGACGGTGAGGTTCGAAGTGGTGCAAGACCAGCCGTTGCCGCTCGCAACCGGTGCGCTTACGCCGAAGAGATTGTTCGTGATCCGTGCATTCAAGGCGGTGTTCGGCCCATTGTTCGTGACGTTCAGCGTGATCGTCACCGTGCCGCCAGCGTTGACCGGATTCGGGCCGGCGATCGCGGTGAGGGCGAGGTCGGCGGCGTCGGTGATGGCGACGGTCGCGCTCCCCGAGGCGGTGCAGGAGCCGCTGGTGACGACGACGCTGATTACAGCGTTGCCGCTCGCGCCGGCGGTCCAGATAATCGACGTCGTTCCGTTGCCGTTGGTGATCGTGCCGCCTGTGATCGACCAGTTGTACGTCGCGCCTGTCGCTGCCGGGGGCACCGAGGCGGTGTTGCCCGCGGAGGACGCTGCGACTGAGGATGGCGCGGTGACGGTCGTCGTCGAGGCGCCGCTCGAGACGGTGACGGTCTTCGAGGCCGAGCCGCTGCAGCCTGCGGACGTGGTCACGGTGACGCTGTAGGTCGTCGTCGTGGTGGGCGCAACCGTAATCGTCTGGGTGAGCGCGCCGTTCGACCAGTTGTACGACGCGAAGCCAGCGCCGGCGTCGAGGGTGACGTTTCCTGATCCGCAGATCGACGATGGTCCTGTGATGTTCACCACCGGATTGGGATTGACCGTGACGCTCACGGCGGACGACGTGCCGCTGCAACCGCTGGCGTTCGTGACGGTGACGCTGTAGCTGCCGCTCAGCGTCGCGGAGTACGACTGACCGTTGGCGCCGCTGATGGGTGATCCGTTGCTGAGCCATTGATACGACGACGCGACGCCGGTCGAGAGCGTGACGCTACCGCCGCTGCAGAAGGTGGTCGGGCCACCCGCTGTGACCGTGGGAGCGGGCGTGGCGTTCTGCGTGACCGTGACCGCCGCGGATGTTCCGCTGCAGCCGCTGGCGCTGGTCGCGGTTACGGTGTAGCTGCCGGCAACCGGAGCCGCGTAAGTCTGCGAGGTGGCGCCGCCGATCGGCGTGCCGTTGAGCGACCACTGATACGACGCGGCGGAGGAGGAGGTGAGCGTGACGCTGCCGCCTGCGCAGAACGACGCGCTGCCGGACGGAGTGATCGTGGGCGTGAATACGCCGACGCTGATGCTGGCGCTGCCGGTCGACGAACAGCTGTTAGCCGTTGCGGTGACGCTGATCGATACCGGAGAGGACGTTCCGACGGAGAAGGTGATCGACGAAGTGCCCTGGCCTGTTTGCAGTGTGCCGTTGGTGACGGACCATGTGTACGTCGCGCCGCCGACAGGACTTGTGATGCTGGCGGCGGCCGTGCTGTTGGGGCAGACCGATGCGGGTGCGCTGATGCCGGCGGAAGGCGGCGTGTTGACCGTTACCGATTGCGGAGCGGATGTGCCGGTGCAGCCCGCGGAGTCGGCAACGGTTACGCTGTAGTTTCCGGTGGCCGTAGCGGAGTAGGTGGTTCCATTCGCGCCGCCGATCGGTGAGCCATTCAACAGCCACTGGTACGAGGAGAAGGTTCCGCTGCCGCCGCTGGGATTCGCGGTGAGGGTCACATTGCCGCCGCTGCAGAAGGTGGTCGGGCCGCCCGCGGAGATCGTGACGTTGACCGTCGTGTTTGCGGTGACGGAGACGTTGGACGAGGTAGCGGAGCATCCGGTGGCATCGCTAACGGTGACCGAGTAGCTGCCGCTGGTCGTGGCATTGAATGTCTGCGCGTTGGCGCCGACGAGCGGTGTGCCGAAGTTGCGCCACTGATACGACGCGCCG
>DATLVW010000353.1:0-4701 GCA_035577085.1 Thermoanaerobaculia bacterium | reverse complement strand
CTTCGTAGCAGGAGTAGTCGACGTTCATGTGATGCGTCTTCGCGCTGATCGTGCGCTCCTCGTTCGGATCGAAGATGACGATATCGGCGTCGCTGCCGACGGCGATCGTTCCTTTTCGTGGGAAGAGCCCGAAGATCTTCGCCGCCGCGGTCGAAGTGATCTCGACGAACCGATTCACTGAGATGCGGCCCTCGGCTACGCCACCGTTGTAGACGAGCGACATCCTGTCTTCGACTCCCGGTCCGCCGTTCGGGATCTTCGAGAAGTCGTTCTTGCCCAGCTCCTTCTGCTCCTTCATGCAGAACGGACAGTGATCGGTCGAGACCACCTGCAGGTCGTTGAACTTCAACCCGCGCCACAACTGCTCCTGGTTCCACTTGTCGCGAATGGGCGGCGTCATTACGTACTTGGCGCCCTCGAAACCGGGCTGCTCGTAAACGGTGTAATCGAGGAAGAGATACTGCGGGCAGGTCTCGGCGTAGGCGTTGATGCCCATGTCCCGCGCCCGAGTCACTTCCTGCAGCGAGTCATCGCAACTGAGGTGAACGATGTAGACCGAAGAACCGGCCATCTCCGCCAGCGCGATGGCCCGATGCACGCCCTCGGCCTCCGCCTTCGTCGGCCGCGTCAGCGCGTGATACTTCGGCGCCGTCTTCCCCTCGGCCAGCGCTTTCTTGACGATGGCATCGATGACGACGCCGTTCTCGGCGTGCATGCAGATCAGGCCACCGTTCTCCCCCGCCACGCCCATGGCCTTGAAGATCGTGGC
Organism: Thermoanaerobaculia bacterium; assembly: GCA_035577085.1. Classification (GTDB taxonomy): domain Bacteria; phylum Acidobacteriota; class Thermoanaerobaculia; order Gp7-AA8; family Gp7-AA8; genus JADGNZ01. Next base: position 3,932 of record DATLVW010000353.1, on the reverse strand, counting down.
GTCATCGACGAGGAAGACTCCCGGATAGGCCATGAAGAGCTTGAAGCTCGACACACCCTCATCGATCATCGACTTCATCTCCGGCAGCCGCTCGTCGGGCAGATCGGTGCATATGAGATGAAACCCATAGTCGATCGACGTCCGCCCATCAGCCTTGGCGTGCCACGCATCCACCGCCTGCTTCAGCGACTGCCCCTTGTACTGCACCGCAAAGTCGATGATCGTCGTCGTCCCGCCATGCGCCGCCGCAATCGTCCCCGTCTCGAACGTATCGGACGCCGAGGTCCCGCCGAACGGCAGCTCCATATGCGTGTGAGGATCGATCCCGCCAGGAATGACCAGCCGGCCTTTGGCATCGATCACCTTGTCCGCCGCGACGTCGATCGACCGCCCGATCATGGCGATGGTCCCGTCGTCGATGAGGATGTCAGCGTTGTAATCGTCGACTGCGGTGACGATGCGGCCATTTTTGATGAGGGTTGTGGTCATGGGTTCATTCTCCTCTAGCTTCTCGATCAAAGAATGTCTCGAGTGCATGCGCAAGTAGCGGGATGTCTTCGGTCGCCGTTCGCCAGATTACGAGCGCGCTAATATTGAAGTAGCCATGTGCCAGGCGGTTCCGGGCGGCCACGCTCTCCAACCAGGGCAATGGAAGCGCTGCACGCGTAACTGTGCTGACATGAGCCGCAGCTTCTCCGATCACTTCGAGCATGTGAACGACACTCCAGAAGTCGGCTTCATCAGCAAGTAGTTCTTCGGCGGATCTGTGTTTACTCGTGAAGCGCGCAATTTTTCGCGCCGCTTCGAGCATGTGCTCCAACCGCGCCCGATCAGACGGCGGAATACTGCACCTCAGCCGACCGAATTACATCCTCACGAAAATGGCGGCTTAGATCTTCAGGCGTGCGGAGGTCCACTGGTCTGCCAACAACCGCTTCGATCTCGAACTGCATACGCGCCAGAGCAAAAAGCCCGGGCGTATCCTCACGCTCAAATTCGATGAGGACGTCGAGGTCGCTCTCGGGCCGGAACCTGTCCGTCAGCACCGAGCCGAACAGCGAAAGACGCCGAACGTGGTGCCGTTGGCAAAACTCGGTGACGAACGCCGGATCGAGCTGAATGTGCGCAGACATGACGGCTCGCATTCTACCGCGCGATCAAGCAACGGAATGTGTGACTTAGCGCGTTAACGTCACCCCGTACTTCTTCGCGAGGTAATCCTCGACCTTCGTCCGCTCCGCGTCGGTGAGCACGCGGGCGTAGACGATCATCTCGGCGATGTCGCCCTGCCATTCTTGTTCGTAGCTCGTCCCGGTTCCACCGATGTACATGTTTGGTAGCGCCTCGCCCCAGTGTGTGGCGAGCTTAGTGATTGCCGGCTTCCCGTCGACCCAGCCGTTGAACTCGGTGGCGGTGTATTGATCGGTGGTGACGTAGACCTGGTTTGCTTTCAGCGCGAAGTAGCCGGCCACGCCGCGATCGCCGGCGAAAATCACATAGTTCTTTTCGTCACCGCTGCGATCGTCGAGTCCCGCAGCGCGATCGTAGTCGCCGTTGTCGTCGCCATACACACTGCGCAGAGGGTTCTTCACGTCGGTGACGCTGTTGAACACCGTGATCACGGTAACGTCAGGCCACGACGCCGGACTGATGTCGATGGTCGTGCGCAGCATGTTTGTTGAGCCGTCAAAGCGCACCGCGGCGTGGCCGTTGATGGCATTCGCCACGACGGATGGTGGCGCTGTCCCTTCGGTGGGTGATGCGGAGACGTTCGGTACGAGCGGGTTCGTCCAGGAGGCCACCTTCCCCGCAGTCGCGGACTTCATGGCGTCGTCGCCGGTCAGCCAGAGTGCGAGGCCGTGGCCGGGTATCGGCGCATCCGCAGCGAGCGGGACGCTTGGTATCGGCGTGGCTGCCTTCGGCGCCGGCGCGGGCGTAGCACTCGATGTCGTCGCAGCCGGCGTGGGCGCGGCAGGCTGGGGAGCGGCCGCCTCCTCCTTCTTCTTGCAACTGGCGAGAGCGAGGCTCGTGACGAGCAATGCTGCGACGATTTTTTTCATGGCCAAGAATCGTACCAAAATGTGGCTCTCAACAAGCGCAGTTCGCCATACCTGCGATCATTCGCCGATGCTCTCTTCGATCTCATGGAGGGATAGATACATCATCACCGGCTGCGGTCGCGCGTCGGACTGTCCCTCCAAAGCATCAGCGGCAATGAATCCATACCTGGAGTAGAAGTCAATCGCGTCCGGTTTGGCATCGACAACCACCCCTATGCAGCCATAGTCGTTCGCCAAGCGCACGGCGAGGATGACTACAAACCGCAGGAGTTTCGCTCCGACCCCTTGGCCTCGGGCCGATGCATCGACGGCAAGGCGGGCCAGCCGGACGACTGGAAGAGGGTATCGCGGCAACCTCTTCCGCTCAGAAGTTGGCAAGTCTTCCATCTCGATGTGGCCAGCAGCGATCGTCACGAAGCCGAGGATCCGGCCATTGTCAATGGCAACGTATGTCACGCCGATGTGATGCTTGAATTGATTCTGACCTGCGAACTGCCGGAAGAAGCGGTCGAGCTCGGGAGTGCCCGACTGGAAGTGTGAGCGGTCGTCTTCCTCGCGGAGATGTCTAATCTCCATTGCGCATCAAGTCACGCAGCGCTTTTGTAGCCTTGCCGGATCTCATCTTCTTCAGGATCGCCGCACCCGATCGCCGCGTCACGACAATCTTGGGATGGATGATGAACTCCGCCGGTATCTCTTGCAGCGCTTGAAGATGATGCCGAAGCGCTTGCTCGACGAGGTGCCCTTTCTTCACTCCCGTAGCGCGAACATGCCTTTCAAGCAGGTCCCTTGTTGATTGAGACACGACGGCCGAAATCTGTGTTTCCTTTTGCATGGCTATTCATCAGGAATCTACATAACTGTACGAATTCCGTCAATCTGTTTGATGCGCGGTCCTCACGTAGTGCCCCACGAACGTCACGTTGTGGCCAAAGTGGCCGTCGACTTCGTGTTCTGTGACGTCGAGGGCTTTGCGGGAGAAGTGGATTGTCACGCTGTAGCCGTCCGCGTCGTGCCAGGTGACGGTGTCGTCTTTCAGCGGGGCTTCGAAAGTGAGCTCGCCGAGGTTGGGGCCGTACTTTTCGTTCTTGATGTTCCAGAGTGCGACGCCATCGACCTTCACGCGGTCGTCGGGAAGCATCGTGATGTCGAGCGAGGCCTGGTCATTCTCGGCGTTGCGCTCGTAGTGGCCGGAGACGTCGCGGTTCCGGGCGTTGGCAGGCGGAGCGAGTAGCAGGAACGCCATGCAGAGCGGTAACGCAGCCGCCAGCCGCGGAATCAGATCGAGCGAACGACGCACGACGCGATGGTTAATCGCCGTACGCATATCCCGCCCGCGCGCTGACCTTGAACTCCGGATTGCGAAGCTTGACGTCGACCTTCTGGAAGCCATGCTCGCCCGGCCGCTTCTTCGTGTAATAGCTGATGAGGTAGTAGCCCGCGGTGCGCTTCTCGATCAGTTGCAGCGGCGTCGTAAAGCTCGTGTGCAGGCGATAATAGTGGCCGTTCGTGTCGCTGGCCATCGTCGCCAGATTCTGGTGTACGAACGCCGGGGCGTCGAAGTCGCTGACGAGCGAGACGGGATAGAGCGTGACGTCGGCGCTGTTGAGCGATTCGATCATCGGATCGTAGTAGCGGCTTCGATTGAGCACGATGCCGCCACGCACGTCCTCGTCCGGACCGATGATGCCGTTCGAGAAGAGCACGACGTCCTTCCGCGCACGAATCGGCCGCAGCGCATCACCGAGAAGGTCGAGCGCCTCGTAGACCGAGCCGGTCTTGTTCATCATGCGATCGATGTCCATGTTGCGCATCAGCGAGGGGCCAGTTGCCGATGCATCTTTGGTGCGGATGCCGAGGCCGTAGGAGGTC
>DATLVW010000352.1:0-3395 GCA_035577085.1 Thermoanaerobaculia bacterium | reverse complement strand
GGCCACGACGTCGAAGGATTCGCAGAGAAGATCGACGATCTTTCCCTTCCCCTCGTCGCCCCACTGGGCGCCAATGACTGCAAGGTTTTTCATGCGGCGGGGAGACTAGCATGGGAGGGGGAGTCGGGGGTCGGGAGTCGGGGGTCTTAGAGAGCGCTGCCAGTCAGATTTTGGAAGCCTTGTGCAGGGACAGCTGTTCTGCAGCACAGGCGGTAGAGTCTGTCTCCGACCCCCGACTCCCGACAACCGACACCCGCGTATATAGTTGCACCCCGAGGAACCCGCATGGACCTGCACAACAGCCCCGCCACTTCCGCTCAGCCGGTTTACTCGCCGGCGCCGGTTCCGGTCGAACAGTTCATCGACAGCATCCGCGAGCTTTCGATGGGCGTCATCACCAAGCAGAAGATCTACGACTTTCTGGCCACCTACCAGATCCGCGACGAGGACCTCGAGCGCTACAAGATGTGGCTGCCCGAGCGCCACACACGGAACAAAGTCTTTCGCAACGACATGATCGAGGCGATGGTGATCTGCTGGCCGGTCGGCACGATCACTCCCCTGCACACGCACAACGGCCAGCTCGGCTGGATGACGATGATCGAAGGGAGGCTCATCGTCGAGAACTACAAGAAAGTCGACTGTAACCGCCCCGAGAATCAGCAGGTGGTGGGCATGGACTGTCTGGCCGGGGCCACCCGCATCGAGATGCAAGCCCTCGGCACGGAGCTCTGCGTCCCGGGCGGTCCGGTGAACACCGTCGACAAAACGCAGACGATTCACCGCATCAAGAATCTCGCGGAGTGGAACGAGCGCGCCGTCAGCCTCCACGTCTACTCGCGTCCGATCGATTCCTGCGTCGTCTTCGACATCGAAGGCGGTACCTGTTTCCGACGCGATCTGAAGTACGACAACGAGTAGACCGCGTGCCCGCCATCGCTCTTCACCACGTTCAGGTGGCCATTCCGCGGGGCGAAGAGGATCGAGCCCGCGCGTTCTATGGTGGCGTGCTCGGCCTGATCGAGATTCCGAAGCCGGCAAACCAGCGGGAGCGCGGAGGCCTTTGGTATCGCGTCGGCGCGCTCGAACTGCACATCGGCGTCGAGGACGATTTCCGCCCGGCGAAGAAAGCGCATCCTGCACTACTCGTCGATGACCTCGCGGCCGTTGTCGCGCTGGCCGAGGCAGCAGGCCATCCATCGAAGCCGGATACTCTCGTGATCGAAGGTTATGACCGCGTGTTCGTCAGCGATCCGTTCGGCAATCGGATCGAGCTGCTGCAGAGATTGGGCTAGCGATCAGAATTGTTTGTCACAGATTTAGGACGGATTGGCCTGATGTTTCCATAGATAAATCGTGTTTTTCGGGCGAAAAACGCGATTTTCATGCGAAAAACGTGATTTTCAGGCAAAAAACACGATTTTCGTCCGAAAAACGCGTCCACGGCGGATGAACCCGATTTTCATCCGAAAAACGTGATTTTCAGGCGAAAAACACGATTTTCGTCCGAAAAACGCGTTAACACGGCGGATGAACCCGATTTTCATCCGAAAAACGTGATTTTCGGGCGAAAAACGCGATTTTCGTCCGAAAAACGCATTAAACACGGCGGATGGGCGCGACAACACGGCAGGTTGACGCGTTTTCCCACCGAAAATCGCGTTCATCCGCCGTGTTGTCGCGTTTTTCCGCCGACAGATTCTGGATGAAGATATCGAGATTCGACAAAATCAAATCTTGGATATCTCGTCGCCAGTTAGCCGTCGCGGCAAACCAGGCGACACCTGAAGCCACCCGCCCCCGCTGATACAATCCGCCGCCCGAATTCCAACCCGCCGAGGTGACGCAATGTCGCTGATGTCCACGCTGCAAACCGAGCTCGATCAGATGGCTGCCGCAGGCACGCTCAAGCGCGAGCTGCTGATGAAATCGCCGCAGGGCCCGATCGTCGACGTCGAAGGATTCGGCGAAGTCATCATGCTCACCTCCAACAACTACCTCGGCCTGGCCGACCATCCGGCGATCGGCGAAGCGGCCGCGAAAGCGGAGCACGACTACGGCTACGGCCTGGCCTCGGTGCGCTTCATCTGCGGCACGCAGACGATTCACCGCCAGCTCGAACAGCGCATCGCCGCGTTCTTCGGGACGGAAGACACGATCCTCTACGGCTCCTGCTGGAACGCGAACGAAGGACTATTTCAGACCGTGGCGCAGGAGCAGGACGCGATCATCTCCGACGAGCTCAATCACGCCTCGATCATCGACGGCGTGCGCCTGGCGAAGGCGAAGAAGGAGCGCTACAAGAATCGCGACATGGCCGACCTGCGCCGCGCGCTCGAAGCGACGCGCGATTCGCGCAACAAACTGATCATGACCGACGGCGTCTTCTCGATGGAAGGGTCGCTGGCGCCGCTGCCGGAGATGGCCGCGCTGGCCGCGGAGTACGACGCCTTTCTCGTCGTCGATGACTCGCACGGTACCGGCGTCCTCGGCAAGACGGGCCGCGGAACGGCCGAGGAGCTGGGCGTGCTCGATAAGATCCACGCGCACACATCGACGCTCGGCAAAGCGCTGGGCGGATCGCACGGCGGATTCACGACCGGACCGAAGACGCTGGTCGATTACCTTCGCCAGAAATCGCGGCCGTACCTGTTCTCCAACACGCTCCCGCCGGCGGTGGTCATGGGATCGCTGGCCGCGCTCGATTTACTCGAAAACGATCCGAGCTTCGTGACGCGCCTGCGCGAAAACACGACGTACTTTCGCCAGCAACTCACGGCGAAGGGCGTGGCCGTGCGCGAAGGAATCCATCCCATCGTTCCGATCATCATCGGCGACACCGCGAAAGCGATCGCCATCTCCGCCGAGCTGTTGAGGCGCGGCGTCTACGTCTCCGGCTTCGGCTTCCCGGTCGTGCCCCAGGGCGCGGCACGCCTGCGTTGCCAGATCAGCGCCGCACACACACGGGAGCACCTGGACCGAGCCATCGAGGCGATCGTTGAGGTGGGCAGGAAATTCGAGGTCGTTCAGTAGCTGCTGTGCGTCACTTCTCCGCCGGAATCGCAAACGCCACCTTCGCGAAGCCGATCGACTTGTCGATGCGCAGCAGCGCCTTTGCTACGTAGCTGCCGGGGGGCATGACCAGTTTCTGGCGGACGGCTATGTCGGAAGAAGGCACCGCTGGGATCGAGATCTTCTTCTCGCGGTATTCGACCGCGTTTCCCCCTGCGTCGAAAATGTAGAACATGAGCGTGGCGTCGGTGACCCCGCCGCGCTCCCGGGCCAGTTGCCGCGCCGGAATGATGATGTCGATGTACGGACGCGTCGTGAATGAGAATATCGGAGCCGTTCCCGTCTGCGGAATGTCGTTCTGGATGATGTCAGCCAGGAGAAGC
>DATLVW010000351.1:0-2960 GCA_035577085.1 Thermoanaerobaculia bacterium | reverse complement strand
CCAGACTGGCGACCCGGTCGTGCAGTTCGCCGTACGTCACGATGTCGTCGCCGCAGGTGACGGCGACCGCATCGGGGCGCCGCAGCGACTGCGCTTCGAAGAGTTCGCAGACCGTCTTGTCGGGCAGTTCCGTCACGTCTCCCGCACCACGCGCGATCGCATCGTGGCTTTCGACGGCGTCGAGCAGCGGCAGCGCCCCGATTGCGCAATTCGGTTCGGCCACGATCGACTCGAGCAGCGTCTCGAAGTGCGCGGCCATCCGCTCGATCGCCGGCGCGTTGAACAGATCGGCCGCGTACTTCCACGCGCCCACGAGTTGCCCGCGATCGTCCTCTTTCATCTCCACGTTGAGATCGAACTGGCCGTCCTGCTGCGCGAGCGGCATCGGCTCGAGCAGCAGATCGGCGAACGGAATCGCCGCCTCGCCGTCACCCGGCAGCATCACGCGCGACAGCTCCTGGAAGCGATGAAACTTCTGCAGCACGAACGTGGTCTGGAACAGCGGTGAGCGGCTCAGATCGCGCGCCGGATGGAGGCGGTCGATGAGCAGCGAGAAGGGGTAGTCCTGATGTTGCATCGTGCCGAGCACGCGTGCGCGAACGCGGCCGAGGACCTCGCGGAACGTCGGTGATGCGGAGAGGTCCGCGCGCAGCGGCACCATGTTCACGAAGTCGCCGACCACATCCTGCAGTTCGGGACGCTCGCGCCCCGAGGTTGGGGAGCCGACGATGAAGGCCTCCTGTCCCGTGTATCGGTGCAGCAGTACTTCGTACGCGGCCAGCAGCAACATATAGAGAGTCACCCGTTCGCGGCCGGCGAGCTGCTTGAGCCGCGGTGTGAGGGAGACGCTCATCCGCCGCGTGATCGTTCCGCCGCGGAACGACTGCATCGACGGACGCAAACGCGCGGCTGGCAGATCGAGCGCCGGCAGGTCGCCGGAGAGCTCGTCGCGCCAGAACTGCCAGAGGCGCTCGCCCGTTTCGCCCTCGAGCGTCTCGCGCTGCTGACGGATCGCATCGATGTAGGTCGTGGATCGAGGAGCGAGCGCCGGTTCTCGGTCCTCTTTCTCCGCCGCGTAAAGCTCTCGCAGCTCGTCCATCGCCACGATGAGCGACCAGAGATCGCTGGTCATGTGATGGACGACGATGAGGAGGACGTGGTGATCGTCGGAGCGGCGGAAGAGGGTGGCGCGCATCGCCGCGCTGGCCTCGAGATCGAACGGCTGCCGTGCACGCTCGCGGACGGCCGCGCCTACCATCGCATCGTCCCAATCCGAAGCATCGATGCGGTCGAGCAGCACCTCGTGCCGGTCGATCGGGCGCTGCATCGGAGCGCCGTTTTCTTCGCGGAACTCGAGACGTAGCGCAGCGTGGCGATCCGACAGCGACTGCAGCGCGGCACGAAACGCGCGGACGTCGAGCGCGCCGCGCACACCAACCGGAAGAGCGATGTTGTACGTCGGCGTAGCGGGGACGAGCTTCCACAAAAACCAGAGCGCTTCCTGTCCGTGGGAAAGGGGACTCCAGCTCGTCATCCGGCGACTCCGTAACTCGTCCGCGCGATGCTCAACGCGGGAAGGCAGCCGCATCGAATACCGCAAGGATGGTGTCCGATCACTCTCTTTCTCCTATTGACAGACGGGTGAGTTGGGCTGAGAATCCGAGTGTAACTTATCTGCTCCAAAACCGATGAACGGAGAGGGAGCCCTTACTTACCCCCGGCAATGATGTACTGAGTCTAAAGGAGAGAATTGTGCCACAAGCAAGTGCAGCCGATTACGCCAAGAAGTCAGATGCCAAAGCTCAGGGGAAGGCCGCGAAGGCCGATGGCAAAGCCAAAGGAAAGGCCATGAAGGCTCAGGCCAAAGCCAAAGGCAAAGCCATGAAGGCCCAGGGCAAAGCCAAAGGAAAGCAAGCCGGTAAGTAATCCCGGAGACGCTTCCTCGGCGAGTCCGCCGCCTCGGTCTTCGGAAACGATCACCGCAGCTGCGAGACTCGCCGATTGGCGTGCCGTCCTTAACGTGAACCGATCGGAAACTGCGTCTGTCCTCGTGCCCGAGGCGTCCGCGTCAGGTGTACTGACGGCGATCGGCAACACACCGTTGGTGGAGGTGCATCAATTTTTCGGTGCTGCCACCAGCGCTTCCATCTTCGCAAAGCTCGAGCTGCTCAATCCCATGGGCAGTTCCAAAGACCGCGCCGCTGTCTCGATGATGCTTGCGGCCATCAGCGCCGGTCTCGTCATTCCCGGCGCGACGACGGTCATCGAATCGACCTCCGGCAATACCGGCGTGGCGCTGGCGAGCGTCTGCAAGTTTTTTCGTCTTCCGCTCATCTGCGTCGTCGACGGGCGGATGACTTCGCAACACGGCAACCTTCTTCGTGCGTTCGGCGCGAAGATCGAGGAAGTGACGGTACCGGATCCGCTGAGCGGCGAGCTGCTCCCGGCGCGTCTGCGCCGCGTGCAGGAACTGCTCGAGAGCCACAAACCGTCGTTCTGGCCGAACCAGTACGCCAACGCCAATAACGCGGCGGCGCACCAGATCACCTGCGCGGAGATCTTTCAGCAGCTCGGACGCGCACCCGACTTCATCTTCTGTGCGACCGGCACGTGCGGCACGATCCGCGGCTGCGCGGACTACATCGCCGCCCGCGGCGCGCGCACGCAGCTCGTCGCTGTCGATGCCGTCGGCAGCATGATCTTCGGCGGACCGTCGCAGCGTCGGCTCATCCCCGGCCTCGGCTCCGCGATTCGGCCGCCGCTGATCGAAGGCGTGCCGGTGGAGCGTGTGGTTCACGTCAGCGAAGGTGACGCCGTCCTCGGCGCCCGCCGGTTGCTCGAGACCGAAGCCATTCTGGGCGGCGGATCGAGCGGCGCGGTCATGTCGGCGCTCAGCAAGTGCGAAGACATCCTTCGCCAGCCGAAGACCGTGGTCGCGATTCTGGCCGACTCGGGCGAGC
>DATLVW010000350.1:0-4912 GCA_035577085.1 Thermoanaerobaculia bacterium | reverse complement strand
ATCCTGCCGCTGTATCCGCTACTCGCCATCTGTGCAGCGTAAGCGGCAGCGAAGTGGTGGAGACACAAGGCGCTCCGTTGGGCCCTCGCCATTCTGCTCGGCTGGTACTTCGTGGGGACGGCGATCGCTCATCCTGACTATCTGGCCTACTTCAATGAGCTCGCGGGCGCGCATCCCGAGGAGATCGCGACGGATAGCAATCTGGACTGGGGCCAGGATATTCAGCGCCTCAACGATTTCGTGCGCCGCGAGAAGATCGAGCATATTCACGTTGCCGTGGTCGGCAACTGGCAGCGCTTTTCGATGCCGGCGGAACTTCTGGTGCGAGGCACTCCGGCCACCGGCTGGATCGCCGTCAGCGTGGTGGAGCTCAAGCTCGGCGGAAGAAACGACCGCGGCGAGGGCTACGAATGGCTCAACGCATACAAGCCAGTGCGGAGAATCGGAAAATCGATTCGAGTTTATTACATCCCACCGTGACGCAAGGTGCTGATTATCGGTAACAGCCGTCCGACGATCTCCTGCTGCATCAGCGGCGACTCCGGATCGAGTCGCCCGCATGCCGGCCTGAGGGCGCGGCTGAATAAAACTGGCCGCCGGTGAGGACTTCCGCGACGCCTGCCGATGCAGATCTGGCCGGAGTTAAAGGACTTGCTCCAAGCGCCGCTAGGCTTCCGATGAAAGGACAGCCCGTGTCCCGCGTAACAACCCCGATACGCTCAGATCCTCGTCAAGTGAGGGCCAACTGATGTACTCACCTTCTCCGATGAGTCGGAAGTCTGACCGTTCATGCGCAGACGCGTGAAGCAGACGTGGAAACCAAACAAGCGGAACGGTCACAGTGCGCCCATCAGCGAGGTGGACGACCAATTCGTCAGCAGTGACGCTGATCTCGACGGCACGCGGATTAGTTTCGACGGCGAAGGAACTCATGCCAAGCCTCCATGATATCGGAATGGTTCTCGCGGACAATCCGCTCCATCTTCGACAGTTCGTGCGCGGCAAAACGGGCCGATTTCGACAGGGAGATTGGCGACAGCCAGAATTTCGCCACCATTCCGTCGCGCTCCACGTGAATATGAGCCGGCTCGTCGAGATCGTTACTCGTGAAAAACAGCCGGTACGCGCCAATCCGTTTGAAGTTCAATTCCTCTCCTGCAGGAAGCCTACCTCCATCATCTCTCTACTCTGCAGGCCAGTAGACTTTCACAAGTGAGATGAGTGCTCAACCGTCGAGATCGAACGTCCGGTTCCGGCCCTCACCATCCACACGATTGACATGTCGGAAGTTTAGCGGATCGCTCCGGGCGCCAGCGCCTCAGAAGTACTTGATCGTCAGATCGATCAGCTTCTTCTTGAACTTCGTGTACGGCGGATAGAGAAGCTGCATCGTGCTGAAGCGCGTCGGTTGTGAGAAAACGCCACGGGCGTTCGAGAAGGCTTCGAATCCGAATTGGCCGTGGGCTTTGCCGACGCCGCTCTCGCCGACTCCGCCGAATGGAAGGTTCAACTGGAAGAAGTGGAGGAGCGTGTCGTTGATGGCAGTTCCACCCGCGGTCGTGCCGCTCAGAACTTTGCGGATCACGTTGCGGCTGCGGCTGAATAGGTAGAGCACGAGCGGCTTTTCGTGCGCGGCGATCACTTCAAGCGCATCGTCGATCGTGCGGTACGTAATCATCGGAAGAAGCGGCCCGAAGATCTCCTGCTGCATCAGCGGCGACTCGGGGTCGACATTCGACAGCATTGTTGGACCGAGAGCGCGCTGCTTGAACTCGCCGCCGGCCACCACTTTCGCTCCGCCCGCTACCGCATCGTCGAACAGCTTCTTCACGCGCGCAGCGTGCCGGTCGTTGACGATCAGCCCGGTCTCGGGCGCAATCGCGGCGCGAAGCTTCTCGATGAATGGTTCGCGAATGGCTTCGTCGACCAGCAGGTAGTCGGGAGCGATGCAGATCTGGCCGGAGTTGAAGAACTTGCCCCAGGCAATCTTCCTCGCCGCTTCGTCCAGGTTGGCCGTGCGGTCGACGATGACCGGCGACTTGCCGCCCAACTCCAGCGTGACCGGCGTGAGGTGCTCGGCCGCGGCCCGCATGACCACCCGGCCGACCGCGGGGCTGCCCGTGAAGAAGATGTGATCCCACTTTTTCAGCAGCAGTTTGCCAGCAACGGCCGAGTCGCCTTCGATCACTGCCACCTCGCTCTCGTCGAAGATGCCGCTCAGGATCTGCTTCATGCATGCGCTCGTGTGCGGCGTCATTTCGGACGGCTTGATCACGACACAGTTGCCGGCGGCGATCGCCGAAACGAGTGGTCCGAACGTCAGGTTCACCGGGAAGTTCCACGGCGAGATGATCAGCACGACGCCTTTCGGTTCGTAGACGATGCGCGAGCGCGATCCGAGGAGGGCCAGCGGCGTGCGGACGCGCCGGGGACGCATCCAGCGCCGCAGATGACGCATCGCGTGCCGCGCTTCGGAGACCGCCGGATAGATCTCCGACAAGTCCACCTCGGAAGGCGGCTTCTCGTAGTCGGCCCAGAGCGCGGCGTAGATGTCCTCGCGGTGCGCAAAAATCGCGTCGTGGAGGCGGCGAAGTTTCGCGATCCGCTCAACGGCCGTTGTCGCGGCTACCGCATCGCGGTGCTCCCGCTGCTTCGCGTAGACCCTGTCGATCTCGTCGGAAACGGCGGCGATGGCAAAGCGAGGATCGATGCTGACCACAAAGGAAGTCTACCGCGCATCGACCGACGCTCGTGTTCGGAAACTACGGAAAGTCGATCTCGGCGATATCCGTGAAGCGGAAGTACTGATATAGCCCGGTCGCCTTTTCGCGGCCGACGAAATCGACTTCAGCGCCGCCGCAACTATCCTTGAAGTAGACCTTGAATTTGTCGCCCGTCTTCATCTCTACATTGGCCGACATCACGTTCCCGCTCGGGCAACACTGAGTGGCAGTGGCCGGCACGGCCGGACCTACGATGCGCGTGAATGCGGTCTTGTCGGGAGCGAAATCAGATCCGTCCTCTTTGCAGAAGTTCCCGATGTCGGAGCGTTCCGGATTGCTGAAGACCGTTGCGGCGAACGCAAACTGGGCCGTGCCGATGTCGACAATGTGCGTCTCATTCGTCTTCGTCTTGATCGTTACGGACGGTTTCTCCGTGAGCTTCAACTCATAGGTACCACCAGCCTGCGCCGTGATCGACTGCAGGAAGGGCGCGAAGGCGGCATGGGCAACCAACACGACGGCCGGCTTTCCAATCGGCAGGTTGAGTGATGTCTGTCCATTGCTGTTCGTAACCTGATTCTGGCCGGCGAAAGACACCGTGGCCGCCCCGACCGCAACGCCATTCGAAGCATCCGTCACGGTGAAGAGAACGAGGGTCGTAGGTCCCAGGTTGTTGGCCGGCGATACGGAGCGGCGCCGCGAAGCCTGGGCTCCTGCGGGAATCGTTGCCAGCGCGATGAGCAAGCAGGCGGAAATGCGGGAAACGAGAGTCATGAAATCTCCTTTGATCGGCCGGCCGCGGACGAGCCGCGGGCGGCGTCATAGTAACTATAAGGATATACGCGCCCGACTCGGCAAACGTTACAGACGGGCACAGCTATACTGCCCGCGCTGAGAGGATTCCGCAGAACGATGCCTCACCTCTTCGACCCGTACGCGATCCGCTCCGTGACCTTCCGCAACCGCGTATTCGTCTCTCCGATGTGTCAGTACTCGAGCGAGGACGGCCTGCCCAACGACTGGCATTTCGTTCACCTCGGCAGCCGCGCCGTCGCAGGCGCAGGTCTGGTCATGGTGGAGGCGAGCGGCGTCTCGCCTACCGGCCGCATTACGGCCTGGGATAGCGGTTTCTGGTCGCAGGAGCACGCTGATGCGTTCGAGCGCATCGTGGAATTCATCGAAGGCAATGGTGCAGTCGCCGGCATCCAGCTCGCGCACGCAGGCAGGAAGGCATCGACCGACGTTCCCTGGCGCGGCGGGGCCGTGATTCGCGAAGGTCCGGCATCGTGGCAGACAGTGGCTCCGAGCGCGATTCCGTTCCGCGAGAGCGATCCTGTTCCTCTCGCGTTGACCGGCACCGAGATCGACGCAATCGTCGATCAGTTCGAGAACGCCACCCGGCTGGCGGTAGTGGCGGGATTTCACGTCGTCGAACTGCACATGGCTCACGGCTATCTTCTTCACGAGTTTCTCTCACCGCTTTCCAACGTGCGGACGGACGAGTACGGCGGCTCGATCGAGAACCGGATGCGCTTCCCCCTTCGCGTGGCGGAGCGCGTGCGCCAGGCGTGGCCCGATGACCGGCCGCTCTTCGTTCGCATCTCCGCCTCGGATTGGGTCGAAGGCGGATGGGATCTGGCTGAATCGCTCGTCTTCGCGAAGCGTCTACGCGACCTCGGCGTCGACCTCATCGATTGTTCCAGCGGCGGCGCCGTGCCCGGTGCGAAGATCATCCTCGGGCCCGGCTATCAGGTTCCATTCGCGCGTGCCATCCGCGCCGAAGCAGGCGTCGCCACCGCGGCGGTCGGCCTGATCACCGAGGCTCACCAGGCGGACGAGATCGTCGCCAGCGGCTCCGCCGACGCGGTAATGCTGGCGCGGGAACTGCTCCGCAATCCGTACTGGCCACTCCATGCCGCGCGAGCGCTCGGTGCCGAGGTGAAATGGCCACCGCAATATGAACGGGCGAAACAATGAATAGGGGGTCGTTTGTCGGGAGTCGGGGGTCGGAGCAGGCATCGCCTCCGTCCGCGCTCCGACGATCGACTCTGACTTCCCCACTTCTGACTAGACTTCTCGCGTCGAACTTCTGATCTCTGATCTCTGACTATCCTGATCTCCGACCCCCGACCCCCGACTCTCGACCACCGCATCTCCGACCCCCGACCCCCGACTCCCGACCCCCGCAT
>DATLVW010000349.1:0-2731 GCA_035577085.1 Thermoanaerobaculia bacterium | reverse complement strand
CGCGCCATCCCGTGGCGCTGTACGAGATCGCGTTCCTCCTCGCGCTCCTGCCAGTGCTGCGTCGCATCAGGAAGAACGAAGTTGCCGGCACAGGTCCGTTGTCGCGCGACGGCGATACCTTCCGAATCTTCCTGGCTTCGTATCTCCTCTTTCGTCTTGCGGTCGACTTTCTCAAGCCCGATCCGCGCCCCATCCTCCTCGGCATGACCGCAATTCAATGGGCATGTGCCGCCGGATTGCTCTACTATCTCAGCGTACTCTGCAATGACAACCGCGACCCGGCCCTACCTTTTCTACGACGCGGTCGTCTCGATCTGCACGACGTGCTTCCGCAAGATTGACGGCAAGATCGTCTTCGAGGAAGGGCGCGTCTGGATGCTCAAGCACTGCCCGACGCACGGGTCGGAGCGCGTGCTGATGTCGGACGATGTCGACTACTACCGTCAGTGCCGCGAGATCTACCTCAAGCCACCGGAGATGCCGGCGCGGCGCAATACGCCGATTCGCTGGTCGTGCCCGTACGACTGCGGCCTCTGCCCCGATCACGAACAGCACAGTTGCATCTCGCTGATCGAAGTCACCGACGCCTGCAACCTGCGCTGCCCGATCTGCTACGCGGAGAGCGGACCGGAGCGGCAGCATCACCGCTCGCTCGCGCATATCGAAGCGATGCTCGATGCCGTCGTCGAGAACGAGGGAGAGCCGGATGTCGTGCAGATCTCCGGCGGCGAGCCGACGATCCATCCCGACTTCTTCGCGATCCTCGACGCCGCGAAACGGCGTCCGATCAAGCACCTCATGGTCAACACGAACGGCGTACGCATCGCTCGCGACGCGGCCTTCGTGGAGCGCCTGGCGACGTACAAACCGCTCTTCGAGATCTATCTGCAGTTCGACTCGCTGCGCCCGCGGCCGCTGGAGATCCTGCGCGGCGCCGACTTGCGCGAGATCCGGATGAAGGCGCTGGAGAGGCTGAACGCGCTCGACATCTCGACGACCCTGGTCGTCACGCTACAACGCGGCGTCAACGACGATGAGATCGGCGAGATCGTCGACTTCGCGCTGACACAGCCATGCGTCCGCGGCGTGACGCTGCAGCCGGTGCAGGTCGCCGGACGGCTCGATGGTTACAACGACGGCGAGAACCGGCTCACGCTGTCCGAGGTGCGAAGGAAGGTGCTGGAGCAGTCGACGCTATTCGCGCCGGAGGATCTCATCCCCGTCCCCTGCCATCCCGATTCGCTCTGCATGGGCTACGCGTTCAAAGGCGGCGGCGAGGTCGTGCCGCTGACGTCGCTGGTCGGGCGCGAGGCTTTTATCGACGGCAGCCGCAACACGATCGTCTTCGAGCGCGATCCCGCCGCGCGCGGCGCGTTCCTCAAACTTTTCTCGACCTCACTCGGTGCCGAGTCACAACCGCAGAAGCTGAAGGATCTCCTCTGCTGCCTGCCCCGCGTTCAGGGCGATGTCAGCTACGGCAATCTCTTCCGCCTGCTGATCGTGGAGTTCATCGACGCGCAGTCGTTCGATCTCCGCTCGATCAAGAAGACGTGCATCCACATCGTGCATCCCGACGGACGGCTGATCCCGTTCGATACCTACAATCTCTTTTACCGCGACGAGCTCGAGACCACCCGTCTCGGGCCGCTGCGAGAATGGGCGGTGCGATGATGAGCGAAGTACCGACGAGTGAAGTTCCCTCTCCCGCGGCGGACACCCCAACTGTACCGGCTCCCCCAACCTTCAACGTCCTGGCCATGTTCGGCGGATTGGTGCTTTCCGTCGTGCTGGGTGCGATCGGGAACGTCATCGCCGGATTCGCGAGCGCCGACGTCGGCGCGAAGATCTTTGGATTCCTGCTGGGCATCGTCCCCGGCGTGATCTTCGTCGGACTGGCCGCGCTCCTCCGCCGCAAAACCACCGCCTTCGCCACCGGCCTCCTAATCGGCGGCTGCCTCGTCGGCCTGATCGGTGGGATCTGCGGGGCGTCGATGGTGGGGTTCACCGTTCGTTGAATCGCCCCGTCTGGAAGATGCATGAACCACAGAGGCACAGAGATCACTGAGATCGTTATTGCAACTCTGTGATCTCTGTGTCTCTGTGGTTGCAATTACGGTTTGAATCCGCGCTTACCCACCTGACTTCACGTGTCGCCTCCTCGGCGGTTGATCAAGCGCTCGCGAATTCGATCTGCAGCTTGGTTGCAATCGCGTTCAGTCTTTTGTCGCGTGTCCAGAGCGTTGCACCGTTCGTGAGCATCGCGGAAGCGAGAAGGTGTGCGTCGATGTACCCGATTCCCTTTCCCATCAGGCGATAGTGTTCGATGAAGTGAAGCGCTTCCTCGTCGGTGGCCACCACCGCAGAAGGAAGGGTCGAGAGAAGAGTGAGCACTTCCTGCCGCCTTGCAATCTCGCCGCAGGCAATCTCGCCGATGACGAACGGGTGCGTTGCCACGTCTCCATTTTCGAGAGTATCCCCGAGCAGAGGTACCGCCTTGTGGAGATGATCGATCCACACGGAAGTGTCGACGATGATCACGAAACGCGGCGCCTTCTGGGTGCTTTCGCGCCTGGGTCGCTTCCACCGAGCCGGGCCAGGCGGCGGGAGCTTTCTCTGGTGATTAGCGCCCGTAGTCCTTCGTGAATCAAGGCCGTCCTTTCCTGGATGCCCGTCATCCGCTGGGCATCTGCGATCAACTGTTCGTCGAGATTGATGGTCGTGCGCATAACGT
>DATLVW010000348.1:0-4228 GCA_035577085.1 Thermoanaerobaculia bacterium | reverse complement strand
TTCGCTCACCTGTGCTCTTCTCATGGCAACGACTTTACTTATAACGTCGCGCAGCAGTGACGCGCAAACGGTGCTCACGACAGGACCTCAAATCCTTCGGCGCGGGCGGCATTCGCGAGGTCGAGATCGAGTGTGACGAAGGTGATAGGGACGCGACTGCTGCCTGCTGCAACGATTGCAGTCGCAAGCTGGATCGCGTCAGCAGCGCGGAGGACGTGCCGCGAAAGCAGGTCAAGCGCAATCCCTCGGGCGAGGATGATGTCGCCGATCTCGGACCAACTGCGGGTCAATTCGGCAAAGGTCTCCTCAGAAGCAGCGTGTTGTTCCGCATCGAGATCGCCATGATGACGGCGGCGCCAAAGTGCACTCTCGATCTCGATTGGGGTGATCACCGATGCAGCGATATGCCGGTCGCTGGTCAGGATCGTGCGCATGGCATCCGACGACTTCTCTCGAATAAGGAGCGGAATCAGCGCGGAGGAGTCCCAGAAACGCATCAGTCGGATTTGCGATCTTCGAGAAGAGCGTCGAGAACGCTCTTCCTGCTTTCGGGCAGCGGTCGTGTGAAAAAATCATCCGGAAGAGTGCCTGTTCCTCTTCTGGCCTTCCCTTGACGGACAAGCTCGTCCAGGTTCGCCTCGAGCGCTTTCTGATCGGGGCTCATCTCCGGCAGAATTGGTTTGGCAACGGACGGAACAAACTCGGCCACTGCCTTTTCGCCGTCCCGGATCTCCACCGTCTCCCCGTTCCTCACCGCTTCGATGACTTCGTCCAGCCGCTCCTTCAGCTCACTTACCTGTGCGCTTCTCATGGCGCAATCAGTGTACCTCGGCAGGAGACGGGTTGCGATGCGCTTGACATTGTCCATCTTTAGATTTAATCTAATCATCGTGCGTAACAGCGTGACCATTCTTCAGGAGCATGGAATCCAGCCTTCGGCGCAGCGCGTGGCCGTCGCTGACTACGTCCTGCAAACCCTCGAGCATCCTTCGGCGGACGTGGTCTGGACACGCGTGAAGGCGCGCGTGCCGTACATCTCCCGCGCCACCGTCTACAACACCCTCAACCTCTTCGTGGAGAAGGGGTTGCTGCAGGCGCTCGCGCTCGCGGAAGACAGCGTCGTCTTCGATCCGAAGATGGAGCGGCATCACCACTTCGTCGATGAGGAAAGCGGTACGATCCACGACGTGCCCTGGGACAAAGTCCAGGTCTGCAACATCGAATCATTGAAGGGCTACGAGATTCACGACTACCAGGTCGTCATGCGCGGCATCCGCAAGGGTGCCCGGCGTAAGGCCTGAAAAAATTTTGGCAACTCGCTAGACGGTGTCCAGATCGCGACATCGTCCAAATCAAAAGGAGAAAGACACATGCCCATGCTTACCGTTGGTGACAAGTTCCCCGATTACAAACTGACCACATCGGTCGGAACCGAAAAAGGAAAAGAGTTCGGAAGCGTCAGCACGAAAGACAACCAAGGGAAATGGCTCGTTTTCTATGCCTACCCGAAAGATTTCACCTTCATCTGCCCGACCGAGATCGTCGAGTTCGATAAGAAGGGCTCCGAGTTCAGCGATCGTGACGCCGTCGTCCTCGGCGGCAGCACCGACAACGAGTACTCGCACCTCGCCTGGCGCGTCGCCCATCCCGATCTGAAGAACGTGAAGACGCCGCTGGTCTTCATCACGCCGGCGTTCGCAGCGCAGCTCGGCATCCTTCATCCGGAAGCCGGCGCCGCACTTCGCGTGACGTACATCGTCGATCCGAACGGAATCATCCGCTGGGTCAACGCCAACGATCTCTCCGTCGGCCGCAATGTCGATGAAGTGATCCGCGCGCTCGACGCGCTGCAGAGCGATGAGCTCTGCCCGTGCAACTGGCGTCCGGGACAGCAGACGCTCGGGGCGGCGTAAACATCATGAGCGCCGTCGAATCGCTGCGCGCGCGCCTGCCCGAGAACGCGCGCGACACCAAGCTCAATCTGCAGAGCGTGCTGCAAGGCGGCACGCTCTCGGCGGCGCAGCGGTGGGGGGTGGCGGTCGCTTCGGCGGCCGCCGCTCGCAACCGCGAGCTGCTCGACGCCATCCTCGCTGACGCCCGCGACGAAGCCGGCGACGCCGTTATTGACGATGCCCTCGCCTCGGCCTCGCTGATGGCGATGAACAACGTCTACTACCGCTTCAAGCACATGATCGCGAAGGAGTCGTACGAGCAAAAGCCCGCGCGTCTTCGCATGCAGCGAATTGCAAAACCGGCTACGAACAAGCCCGACTTCGAGCTCTTCTGCCTCGCAGTGAGCGCCATCAACGGCTGCGAGATGTGCATCCGCTCGCACGAAGCAGCCGTCATCTCGGGCGGGCTCACCGAGGATCACGTTGTCGATGCTGTGCGTATCGCCGCGGTCGTGAATGCGGCAGCGGTGGCGCTTGAGTTGCCAGTTTTCGCGGCAGAAGCGGCAATTCTTTCAAGCTGATACGGACCTCATCACCGCGCGATCAACTCTGCCTCTTCGCCCACTCCCCGAATGACATCGTCGACGCTGTCGCCGCCGAGGAGCAGGGCGAAGGATGTGCGCCAGATGCGGGCGAGCTCGGGCGTGGATGTGCGGACGAGCGGGACGCCGTTTCGTTCGATGAGGAAGCTCGCAATTTCCGTTCGGCCGATGTGCATCGTGGGCAGAGCATGATGTTTGGCGAGACGGAGAAGCTCGTCGGTGTGCGACGTAGACACGATCGCCCGCCCCTGCGATTCGCCGAAGAGGAGCGCGATTGCGTCGATTGCGTCCGCGTGGCTGCCGAGATCGACGTGGCATCCGCTGCCCGTCATCGCGCACTCGGCTAACGCAACCGCAAGTCCGCCGTTAGAAAGATCGTGCGCGCTGCGCAGAAGCCGGTGCTCGTGTGCCTCGATAAAGAACGCGACGAGTGCCTTTTCCTGAGAGAGGTCCACGCGCGGCGATTGCGCCAAGCCCTCGGGAAGGCGCATCAGCTGCCACTCCGATCCGCCCAACTCATCGCGAGTGTCGCCAATCAGGACTATGTCGAGTCCAGCCTCGGGAAACGCGATCCCGCACCCGTCCGTCTCGCGCTCGAGGATTCCGACCATGCCCACCGTCGGCGTCGGCAATACTGCCCGTCCCTCGGTCTCGTTGTAGAACGAGACGTTTCCGGAGACCACCGGCGTGTTGAAGGCAATGCACGCGTCGCTGATGCCACGGATGCACTCGGCGAACTGACCCATGATCTCCGGCCGTTCCGGTGAGCCGAAGTTGAGGCAGTCGGTGATCGCGATCGGCCGGCCGCCGCTTACCGCGATGTTCCGCGCCGCCTCGGCCACGGCCTGCTTGCCTCCTTCGTACGGATCGAGAAAGCAATAAAGCGGATTGACATCGCTGGTCATCGCCAGCGCGCGGCCGGTGCCTTTCACGCGCACGATCGCAGCATCGCGACGCTCCGGTCCTGCGATCGTGTTCGTGCGCACGGTTGTGTCGTACTGCTCCCAGATCCAGTGCTTCGAGCAAAGATTGGGCGACGCGATCAGATGAAACAGTTCATCCGTGAGGTCGCCGTCTTCGACTCGCTGCCGATCGAGAATCGCCGGCAACGACCGTTCCGGCTTCGACATGGGACGCTCGTACACCGGCGCCTCCGTCGATATCGGATCGACAGGAATCGCAGCCACTTCTTCGCCGCTCCAGAAGAGCCGCACGAATCCGTCGTCCGTCACTTCGCCGACGACGGCAGCGTTCAGATCCCACTTCTCGAACGTCCGCACGACCTCGTCTTCGCGGCCGCGTTTCGCCACGATGAGCATTCGTTCCGGCGACTCGCTCAGCATGATCTCGTACGGCGTCATGCCGCTCTCGCGCACCGGCACGCGGTCGAGATGCATGCGCACGCCGGTACCGGCGCGGCCCGCCATCTCGAACGATGACGACGTTAGGCCGGCCGCGCCCATGTCCTGAATGCCGACGACGGCGTCCGACTCCATGATCTCCAGACACGCTTCGAGCAGCAGCTTCTCCGTGAACGGATCGCCCACCTGCACCGCGGGCCGCTTCTCCTCGGCGAGCGCGTCGAGCGACGCCGACGCGAGCAGGCTGGCCCCGTGGATGCCGTCACGGCCCGTGCGCGAGCCGACGTAGATGACGGGGTTGCCCGGCCCCGCCGCCTTGGCGCGGAAGATCCGATCCGCCGGTGCGATGCCGAGCGTGAACGCGTTCACCAGG
>DATLVW010000347.1:0-3245 GCA_035577085.1 Thermoanaerobaculia bacterium | reverse complement strand
TCCGCCTTTGACACGCTCGACGACACGCCCGGTGATGGGCTCGTCGGCCTTGAACGCTGCTTCGATTCGGTCCCAGACCAGCATCCGTTCCGCCTTCTCACGGGATAACACGATGTAGCCGCTGTTGTTCTCGAGGCGTTCGATGAAGACGTCGAGCTCATCGCCCGCCTTGACGGTGATTTGACCGTCGAAGCCGGTTACCTCGTGCGTTGGAAGTACGCCCTCGGACTTGTAACCGATGTCGACGACCACTTCAGCGCCGGACACCTTGAGAACCTTGCCGCGGATGATGTCGCCCTCTGCGAAATTCGACATTTTCCGGTCGTACATGTCGAGTAGCTCGTCCATGCCCATGCCTTCAAGGTCGTTTGTCTCCCCCCCTTTTCGGAGCGGTTGTTTACTGTTTTTAGGATCGTCACTCGACGGCATGAAACGGGATACCTCCTGGAATTTCCGGCGCGGTCGGCCGAAGGCGCATCGTGCGTAAATTGTTGATAGTAGTCGAAATGCGGAGTTTAGTGGCGTAGCTCTCGATCAGTCAAGGAATTACGGAAGGCGCGGCGATCACGATGGACAGACTTCCTCTCGCCAGCCTCACCGCTTGCAGTCGCGATGCACGATCTCGACTGCGTATCCGCGGGCGGCCAGATCATCGCCGAGCCGCTGTCCGATGGCAACGGAGCGGTGCTTTCCGCCGGTGCAGCCGATGCCGATCGTCAGGTAGCTCTTCATTTCCTTCTGGTATTGGGGGAGGAGGTAATCGACGAAATCGATGAGTTTGTTGTAGAAAATGTCGTATCCCGGCTGCGCCTTCAGGTAAGCGACGACCTCGGGATCGAGCCCGGTTTTCGGCCGCAGCTCTTCGACAAAGTGAGGGTTCGGCAGGAAACGAACGTCGAACAACAGGTCGACGTTGTAGGGCATGGCGTACTTGAAGCCGAAGGTGACGATCGTGACGAGCATGGTCACTTTCTCGTCCTTCAGCTCGAACCGGCGCATGACCTCGGCCTTGAGCTCGTGCACCGAGAATTGCGAAGTATCCAGCACCATGTTCGCGAGCGACTTCACCTCGGTCAGCGCAGCCCTTTCCGCGGCGATTGCCTGGACCAGCGGCTGGTCCTGCGCCAGCGGATGCGGCCGCCGCGTCTCCGAATAGCGGCGCGCGATTACTTCATCGCTCGCGTCCAGAAAGATCAGGACCACGTGCGGGACGAGCTTCTGGATCCGTTCGCGGTAGAACGTCGGAAAGACATTGGCGAAATCGTGCGTGCGCACGTCGACGACGATCCCGACCCGATTTGCGTTCTCGTGCGCCCCCACCTCCTCGAGAAACGGCTCGATCAGCTCGATGGGCAGGTTGTCGCAACAGTAAAACCCGACATCTTCCAGCGTCGACTGCACGTAACTCTTCCCCGAACCGGAGAGGCCGGTGATGATGACGAGGTACTCGGGGCGAGGCATGTTGCTCAGTTTATCCTGCCCGAAGGTCGCGATCTCGGAGCGGCAGGTCACGATCTCTGAACGATCGATCGGGATCTTTTCACATGCCCGGCAAGCTTGGACGAGGACGAGCGTCTCCGTGATTTGACGCTTCTCACCCTTGAAGCGTACATTTTTCATGAATGCCGGTCCCAACCCTCGATTTCGGCGTCTTTATCGCGTATCTGCTGCCCGGCGTGATCGTGCTGTACGGTGCAACGTTCGTAGTGCCCCAGATGCGCGAGTGGCTCCAGCCGGGCGCTGGCCGCCTCGGAATCGGTGGTGCCGTGATTGTGACCATCGTCGCACTCACCGCAGGTAGGCTCATCAGCATCGGCCGCGTTGTGCTGATCGAAAGCACCTTCACCACGCCGTTGCCGCTTCTGAACTGTGCCGAGAGACCGTCTCTGGGCGGTATTCCACCGCTCAGTCTCGATTACCGGCAAGTGTTCGACAGCGGCCGGCGCGACGCATTCATTCTCGCGGTTGCCAACGAGCAACGGCCATATCAATTCTGTGGCAATACAGCAATGGCCGTGGTCCTGTGCCTGGTGTGTTGGCTGGTCACCTTGCCGAAGCACACGCTTCGCCGTTCACGCGTATTGCTCATCGCCGTCGCCGCGATCTCGGTAACGATCGTCCTGTACCTCGGCGCGCGCTCCTCGTACTACGGATACATGCGTGCCATGGCGGCCATCAACGGTGTGCAATTTGCGTCGCTCGATCACCTCGGTAAGCCTTGCCAGGCGATTGCTGTTTCATCCGAGAGCCGCCGAAGCCCTTGAACGATACCCGCAAAACGCGTGGTGTCATCCTTAGCCCGCATTTCTCACGCCCCCGGCTCCCAGCTCTCCAATCGAGCGCCTTCTCCCCCCGCGCTTTTTGCGGGGGGAGAAGGTGGCGAAGCCGGATGAGGGGGGACTTACCAGGTGCTGCACGCGAGAAGCCCGGCAACCTTCCAGTTTTCGACCACTTGTGATCCGAATAACTGAGCTCCGTCGCGAGAGTCTCGCATGAGCCGCCAGAAGTGGCCGTTTCTCAATGATTTGCAGTCGACAAACGAGCGAAGGCCTGGCCCGAACGGTGCTCGAGACGGTCGCGGTTACTCGGCGAGACTTCGCAGCGTCGAATATCTGACGCTCCGACGTACGCTGCAACACGGAAGTCATTCAAGAGCTGGCCGCTGGACATGAATATCTGAGCGTCAGACATTCGCAATGTCGACGGACCCCGCGAATGTCTGACGGCCAGACGTTCGCGATGACGCGGATCACCTCGCGAGACAATTTCGTAGAATCGAATATCTGACGCTCAGACGTTCGCGATGACGCGGAAGTCATTCAAGAGATCGCCGCTGGACATGAATATCTGAGCGTCAGACATTCGCAATGTCGGCGGAGCCCGCGAATGTCTGACGGTCAAACGTTCGCGATGACGCGGTTACTTCGCGAGGCGGAGTTCGTAGCATCGAATATCTGACGCTCAAACGTTCGCTATGACGTCGGATGTCATTAAATTCCAGTGAGAGTGTGAGAAAATGCGGGCTAACCCCCGCCAGAAACGGCGGCGTAGGACGGTCGAAGGATCTCAAAATGCGAGGATCTCGTTTGAGCGTCTTGGATCACGATCGCTCGCGCTGGACGAACACGATCTGCGAAGTTTGAGATCCTTCGACGTCCTACGCCGCCGAGCACCTACTGCGCAAACATCGCGATTCACGCGGGCGGCTCCGGCAGTCTCAGGATGACACAATCTCGGTTGGCCTA
>DATLVW010000346.1:0-6427 GCA_035577085.1 Thermoanaerobaculia bacterium | reverse complement strand
CGCTACGTCGAAGGATTGAATCCGCGGGAGATTGCCACGCGCTACGGAACGTCGCCGGGATACATCCGGCTGAAGGTGCACCGCTGTCTGGCAGCAGCGAGGCGTGCGCTTGGGGAGCTCTCATGAACGAGCATCCCGATCGGACGACGCTGGCGAAGTACCTCGAAGGCGACCTTGTGGGCGACCGTCTGGCAATCACGACGCATCTCGCCGACTGCGCCGATTGCCGGAACGAACTGGACGCGCTCGCGGCGACGTTTCGTCTGCACGACAACGTGCTCGACTTCATCGAGTCACGAAAAAGCGATCGCGAACGGCCGTTGGAGCAATTCGACATCCTCGCCACGCGGCAGAGGATGGGAGCGGAGGCGGCGCGGGCCGAAGCATTCTTCGGCGAGCTGATGCGCCTGCCGATCGAGGAATGGTTATCCGCGTTCGCGGAAAATCCCCACCAACGCAGCGAGGCGATGGTCCTTCGCTTGCTGACCGAGGTGGAGATCGAGGTCAAACGGCGGCCGCAGCACGCGTTGCTGCTGATCAACGTCGCGGAGACTGTCACCGGCTCGCTCGACATTCCGGCGATCCACGTTTGCGCGGGCGACTGCTGGAAACAACGCGCGAATGCGCTTCGTCATCTCGGCAGATATTCGGAGTCGCTCGAAGCGGCGGACCTCGCTGCCGCCTTCTACCGATTGCTCCCCCTCGGCGACTTCGACATCGGCCAGGCCCTCTACACCCGCGCCGGCACGCTTTTCAAAATGACGCTGTACGGGGAGGCGCTGTCTGTCCTCGAGTCCGCAAGGGAGCTTTTGCGCGAATTCGGAGACACGATGCCGCTGGCGAAAACGCTGATGCTCGATGCCGCCATCCGCTTCGAACAGGGGGATGTCGTCCGTGCCGAGCAAACGTGGCTCGAGGTCGTGCCGATGCTCAAACGTTTCGATGACCGCATGGAACTGGCCCGCGTCCGCGCCAATCTCGCCGAATGCAGCCTGAGGCGCGGCCGGCCGGCGAAAGCACTGGCCGAGGCGCAGGCCGCGGCAACCGGTTTCGCGGAACTGCAGATGGATGCGGAGCGTATCCGCTCAGAGTGGACGGTCGCAGCGATCCTCCGCGCGTTGGGTGAGCATGACCGGGCGCTCGAGCTTCTCTACGCCGCAGCCGCCTCCTTCCGCGCCCTCGGCATGACCTCGGACGCCGGCTTCGTCAACCTCGACATCACCGAGGAGCTCCTCCGCCGCAAGGAATGGAGCGAAGCAGCGAACATCGCCCGCGAGCTGGCAGGACTGTTCACGGCGGCCGGCGTCACCCTCGCCAGCGTGACCGCGCTCTCGTACCTCCGCACGGCGGTCGAGGGCGAGCGAGCCACGCCAGCGCTCGTGCGCTACGTTCGCGACTACGTCGCCGCAGATGACCCGGCGCGGACGTTTTCGGCGCCGTCGTAGGGGGCGTGGCAGTTTTCGCGCGAATCGCTTTGGACTGGCCTGGTCCGCAGATGACGCAGATGGACACAGATTTTCATCTGCGTTCAATCTGCGTCATCTGCGGATAAAGACCAGTCCAAAGCGCTTCGCGCGAAAACTCCCCTACTTCGCCGCCGCGGGTTCCTTCGCTTGCAGCTCCTTCGCGATCTTCTCCACTTCCCCGAACACGCGCATGAAATTCTCGCCCATGATTTTGCGGACGTCGGCATCCGCGTAGCCGCGGCGCTTCAGCTCGGTGCGGATCGCGGGGAGTTTGCTGATGTCCTCCATTCCTTCGGGGACTTCGGGGATGCCGTCGAAGTCGGAGCCGATTCCGACGTGATCGATGCCGGCGACTTTGACCATGTGGTCGATGTGATCGACGATCACGGTCCACGACACCTTCGGCAACGGATTCGCCGCCATCAACTTGCGTAAACCTTCTTCGTAGACGGCTCCCTCTGACGGATCCTTCGCCTTCAATGCCGCGATCTCGGGCTTGAGCCTTTCCTCCCGCTCCTTCGACGCTTTGGCCACCTCGTCGGAGAGAAAGACGGGATAGAAGTTCACCATCGCCACGCCTCCGTTCCTCGCGAGCGCGACGAGCATCTCGTCCGTCATGTTGCGCGGTGCTTTAGCCAGCGCGCGCGAGGAGGAGTGCGAGGCGATCACAGGCGCCTTCGACACTTCGATGACGTCGTAGAAGGTCTTGTCGCTGACGTGCGAGATGTCGACGAGCATGCCGAGGCGGTTCATCTCCAGGACGACTTCTTTGCCGAATGGCGTGAGACCGTTGTGGATCGCCTCGTCGCCGGAGGAGTCCGCCCAGTTGTTCGTGTTCGTATGCGTCAGGGTCATGTAGCGCGCGCCGAAGCGGTAGAACGCGCGGAGAATATCGAGCGAGTCTTCGATGGCGTGGCCGCCTTCGATGCCGATGAGGATGGCGCGGCGGTTGTCGGCGACCGCGGCCTTGATCCCGGCCGTCGACGTCGCGAAGCGAACCCAGGTCGGATAGGCGTCCACCATCTCATGGATGGTCTCCATGATCTTGAGGCAGAACGCGGCCGCGCCCTTATTGGCGTACTTGGCGGGAACGTACGCGGCGAAGAACTCCGCGTCGAGACCGCCCGCTTTCATGCGCGGATAGTCGAAGTGCCCGCGGGTGTTGAGGGCGCCGAGGTCGAAGGGGTGATCGAGAAACTCGGTGGGCGTGTCGGCGTGCGTATCGACCGTGATGCCAACGGGTGCCGGCGCCACCTTCGGCACAGGCTTGACCACGGGTCGCGCGGCGTAGAGCGGCGTGACGGCAACGAGAAAGAGAGCAAGCGCAACGCGTTTCGGCATCGCGCTAGGTTAGCAGGAGGTTGCCGGGTTGCTGGGCTGCCAACCCAGCAACCCACCAAACTAGTTGTTCGCCGGTCCCTGGCTGATCTGCTCGACCGCCTTGCCGACGTTGGCGTTCTGGTTGGTTTCCGTCGAGACGTCCCGCATCGACACGATGCCGACCAGCTCGTCGCTGGCATTTACGACCGGTACGCGCCTGATCTGCGCGTTGCTCATCACGCTGAGCACCTCGGACACAGGCGTATCGTCCCGGACGGACCGCACGGCCCGTGACATGTACGACTTCACTTTCGCGTCGCCGGTGTCTTTCCCTTCGGCGACGAGCCGGACCACGATGTCGCGGTCGGTCACGATCCCGATGACCTTCTTGCCGTCGACGACGGGCACGACGCCGGTATCCTCACTCGCCATGATCCGCGCAACATCGCGGATCGAGTCCGATTCGGACACGGTGCTTGGGTTCGCTGTCATGACGTCGCGCGCACTGCGCGAGCCTGATTTCTGATTCGAGTCTTTGGCCATAGATGATCCTCCCCTGTTTCACCAGGCGAAGGAGCAAGGCGCGTGCCCCGAATCAAATATCAGAACGCGAAGCGAAGACCGACGCCGACAGTTCCGAAACGCGGCTTCGGGCTGTAGAAGTGGACCCAGTGATACGCCGCCTCCGCGGTGATGCCGACGCTGCGCGAAATGGGGAAGATCCCATTCACGCCGCCGACGAAACCGTAGTCGGTGTCCTGCCGGCTGCCGCTGCTCTGGCGGTAAATGCCAGTTCCCGCGAAGAGGCCGGTGTACCCGAACGGCTCAGCGAACCGGTATTCGATCGTGGCGTCGGCGTACTCGACCTGTCCCTTCGGATCGACGAGGTCGGCGGTCGGATGACCATCGGCATCTTTCTTTACGAAGACGGTCCTGGCGTCCATCCGCGCAACGTTGATCTTCAAGATGGTGTTCTGCTCCATCTCGATTCCATACGAGATCTCTTCGAACCCGTGCTGGAAGTCGGACTTGCCGCCATCGAACGTCTTCAGAGCCTTCGCTCCTCCTGCGAGGATCGTGAGCTCATGGTTCTGGGCGAGAACGGGGAACGCGGTAACGAGGAGAAAGCCGAGGAGTATCAGAGTCTTTTTCATGCAGGCCTCACTATATCGAAGTTAGGGGGGTGGGGAGTGGGGGGTGGGGTGTGGGAGTCGAAGAGGTGTATTTGAAAACAACTTCGACGATTAACTCCCACACCCCACTCCCCACCCCCCACACCCGATACAATCCACTCATGTTGCAAACACTCTCCTTAATTGGACGGGAGACGGCGAGAATAGTTCTTCACGCCTCGTGCGTGGTGTGCGACGGCGACCTGCCGTGGAGGTCGCGGAAGGCTTCCTGCTGCGCCGCGTGCTGGGCGTCGCTGCCGCAGATTCCGGCGACGCGCTGCCGTTACTGCGCGGCGCCATGGAGCGGGAACGATCCCGGTTACGTCTGCGGATCGTGCCTCGCCACACCGCCGCCGGTCGAGTGGACCGAGGCGTGGGGCTGCTACCGGGGCTCGCTCGAAAAGGTTCTGCACGCGTTCAAGTTCAAGCGCCACGATTTCTTCGCGGCGCCGCTGGCCGAATTGGTCGAGAGCGTCGTCCGGGAACGCGGCGATCTCGATTTCGACGCCATCGTTCCCGTTCCGATGCATCGCGCGAAACTGCGCAGGCGCGGCTACAACCAGGCCGAGCTCCTCGCCCGCGCCCTTTCCCGCCGCCTCGGCATCCCCTGCGAGACGGCGCTCCTGACGAAGACGCGCGACAGCGGGGCCCAATCGAGGCTGGCCCGCAACGAACGTGCAGCGAACGTGCGCGACGCCTTTCGAGCCTCGCCGCGCGCAGCATCGCGGCGCATCCTCCTAGTCGATGATGTGATCACGACCGGTGAGACGATCCGCGCCTGCGCACGCGCCCTCACCGACGCTGGCGCGAAACGCATTGCAGCGGCGGTGGTTGCGAAGACGGAGTAACAGAGATCAGAAAAGCAGAGACTAGAGATCAGAGAAGCGGAGACAAGAGATCAGAGACAACCGGAGACAAGAGATCAGGCTACATAGCTCATGAGGTTTGTCAGCGCCACTGTCTCAATCGAGTGCGGCGAGAGGTTGTCAGCAGCACCCTTCCAATCGAGCGCCTTCTCCCCCACGCTTTTGTGGGGGAGAAGGTGGCGAAGCCGGATGAGGGGGCGTCGACTCTCGCGAAAACGTTGCAGACATGGAGCACTCACGGAGGTTAGAACCCCATGCCGTTCGATTGCGCGACACCCCTCATCCGCCTTCGGCACCTTCTCCCCTCGCAGAAGCCCGAGGGGAGAAGGCGCTCGATTCAGGAGTGCGGCGAAAGAATCAGGAGGAGATCAGAGACATGAGATCAGCGACATGAGATAAGGATCTGGCGCCTACCTGCTGATCTCTAGCCTCTTGTGATCAGAGACAAGAGATCAGTTAAAGATGGCTGCACCTCATCTCTGATCTCTGATCCCTTGTCTCTGTTTCACGAGTAGCGAAGACAGAATGAGAATGCAGAAGTCAGGAGACCAGAGACTAGAGATCAGGGGCGCGAAGGTTCCAGTCGTCTCTGATCTCTAATCTCTTGTCTCTTGCTTCACACAGATCAGAAAACTTGACGACTCCCCCTGATCTCTGATCTCTAGTCCCTTGTCTCTGCTTTTCCCGGAGAATCAATGCCCAATTACGACCTGATCATCATCGGCGGCGGGATCATCGGCGGGAGCACGCTCTACCACCTGGCGCAACTCGGCTACGGCGGACGCGTGCTCGTGCTCGAGCGCGAAGATGCGTTGTCGAAAGGTTCGACCGCACTCTCCGCCGGAGGCTTCCGCAACATCTGGACGACGCCGATCAACATGCGACTCACGAGCTATTCGATCGCGAAGCTGAAGTCGTTTCAAGATGAGCTTCAGTTTCCGATCGGATTCGATCAGCGCGGCTACCTCTTCTGCCAGTACGAAGAGAATTTCGAGAGCGCCAGAGCCTACGGCAGCGAGTGGGCGAAGAACGGCGTGACGATCGAGTTTCTCGACGCGACGGAAGTCGAAGCGAAGGTGCCGGGGCTGCGCGCCGGGATCGGACACATCGATCCCGAGGTGAACGAGATCCTGCAGATGAAACCGATCGCCGGCGGAGTGTTCGGACCCGACTGCGGCAGCTTCGATCCCTCGGCGGCCGCGCAGGGATACTTCGAGCGCGGGCTGGAAGGATTCGCCGGACGCGCGGAGCTGCGGCTGAATGCGACGGTTAAGAAGCTGCGCATCATCGACGGCAAGTATCGCGGCGTGGAGATGGTGGACGGCTCGTTCATCGAAAGCGAAAAGATCCTCGTCGCCGCGGGCGCGTGGACGAACGCGCTCATGGAAGCGTCGGGCCTGGCCGGAGACGACCTGCCGCCGGTCATCCCGCTCAATCGCATGCTCTTCATCACGAACATGCCGCCGATCGAAGGCTTCGAGCGGATTCCGATGACGATCATCGACAACGGCATCTATTTTCGTCCCGAGGGACCGAACTTGATGATCGGACGCGCGGACCCCGATACGCCGGCCAGTTTCGATACCACCGCCGACGCGAAGTA
>DATLVW010000345.1:0-6777 GCA_035577085.1 Thermoanaerobaculia bacterium | reverse complement strand
CATCGCCGACCGTCATTCCGAGACAGACACGATGGAGGAGATGTTCTCCGACCTCTTCATCCCGACGCTGACCTTCGCGCAGGAAGAGCTCGACCGCAAACGCATCACCTCGGCCAACGATCACTTCATCAAGGATGTGATCCGCGAGCTGATCATCCGCTTCGGCGACCGCAACGCAGGCGTTCCCGATCCGGAGCGCCACATCGTCGCCGTCTCCGTTGCCGGCGAGCGTCTCTCCCTCGGCACGCTCATGCTGACCCAGTTGCTCCGCGAGGAAGGCTTCTCGATCGACTACTTCACCGACCTGCCGGACGCGGAGTTGATTTCGTTCGTCAACGAAGTGAAGCCCGAGGCGGTGTTCGTCTCCTGTACCAATCCCGACCACCTCGAAGCCGGCTACGGCCTGCTGCAACTGATCGCCGCTTCGTTCGTCGATCTGATGATCGGCGCAGGCGGCTCCGCCTTCGCACGCGACCGCGCCAAGACCCTCTCCGCCGGCGCGACCTACGTTCCGACGACGCTCGTGGAAGCAAAGGAAGACTTCCTGACGCGCCGCAAAGCCGCTCGCCGCAAGATCTCGCGCTCGATCACGTTCAGCGGGACGCGTTTCCGCGTACCACCATCGGCCTGAATTGCGCTGGCTGATTGCGCTGCGCGCGTTGTCGGTTGTCGGTTGGTTGCGCTTCGCGCGTTGTCGCCCACTTTGGTCCGTCTCTGACAACGCGTCGCGCCAGCGACGCAACTGACCGACAACCGACAACGCGCGGCCCCCCGGGCCGCGCAATTATCCAGGGGGCCAACTGAAATTGCGTCCGCCGAGGAGATGGAAGTGGATGTGGAACACGGTTTGGCCTGCGTCTTCGCCGTGATTGGCAACTACGCGATACCCCTCGCCGTTCAGCTTGAGCATGCGGGCGATCTCCGACACCCGCACGAGGGTCGTGCCGATGATGGCGGCGTCCTCCTCGTTCAGATCGTCGAGTGATGCGATGTGCTTGCGCGGAATGACCAGCACGTGTGTCGGCGCTTGCGGGTTGATGTCGTTGAACGCGACTACCTGATCGTCCTCGCAGATCTTTTTCGTGGCGATCTCGCCACTGGCGATGCGGCAGAAGAGGCAGCGGTCATTTGCAGGCATGTAGAAATGATACGACGTTCGATCTGACGATCAATTGACGTCAGCGCGCGGCATATAATCCGACCCCTGAGGGACAGCCTATGAATCACCGCTCATCGGTGCCGTTTCTGATCGGTGTTGTGACAATCCTCATGGTTCTTCCGCTCCATGCCGCCACGACAGGCAAAGTTTCGGGAGCATTCGTGCTCGCCGGGTCCGATGCGCAACTCAAATACGTGCGCGCAACGCGAGTCAAGCTCGACGAAAAGAAGTCTGGCTACGCTGTGGTGATCTCTGCCGAACCGCCCACCGGCGAAATCATGGATTGGAAAACCGCGGAGCCATCAAAGAAGGGTAATTTCATTCACATCATGTTCGAATCGAATGGAGATGTGTGGGTCACCGAGCTCGGTCACGTCAAGTCAGCGGCTGGACGTTTCGGCGTGGTTACCGAGGTACACAAGGTGACCTTCGATGTGCGCGATGGCCGCCTCGCGGCACACGTCAAGACCGATGGGGATCAGAAGTTTGACGACCCCTACAACGTCGACCTGACGTTCGAAGCTCCGCTCGAGGAGAAGTAGCAGGGCTGGCTGGTACTGGGTCGCCAGGTCAGGCGCGCCGTCGAAGAGTGACCACCCGCTCGATTCCGGCGAGATCGTTCGTGACATCGATGATGTCGTAGCCGCGCGCGACGTGCCGCAGATCGCCGAGCTGTCCGAATCCGATCTCAAACATCACCAGCGGCGCGCGGCGCGCCTCGAGAACGCGCTTGATCACTTCGGTTCCGAGCGGCCCGGCAGTCAGCGCCACGCGCGGCTCGTGATCGCGCACCTCAACGTCGAGCTGCTCAACCTCGGCTGCCGGAATGTACGGCGGGTTCGAGACGACGAGATCGAACTCGCCGCGGATGCTGTCGAGCGCATCGGAGGTGGCAAAGCGGACGCGCGAGCGGTAGGTTCGTGCATTCGACGAAGCGACGACGAGCGCGGCAAAGGAGATGTCGATCGCCACCACCTCCAGGTCCGGCCGCTCGCGCTCCAACGAGATGGCGACGCATCCGCTGCCGGTACCGACATCGAGCACGCGTCCTCCTCCGGGCGCGCGTGCAATTGCCGCTTCCACGAGGATCTCAGTGTCCGGACGCGGGATCAGAACGCGCTCGTCAACACGAAGATCGCGTCCGTAAAACTCCGATTTGCCTCGGATGTACTGGAGCGGCTCGCCGCGCAGACGGCGCTCGATGAGTGCGATGAAGGGCCCCGGATCGATCTCCTCCTCGCCATGCGCGAAGACCCAGGGAGCCGTGTGCCCGGTAACGTCCGCGAGCAGGACGTCGACATCGCGCGGACTGACGTGCTTAGCAGTGGCCAGCTCGCGGTAGCGCGCACGAAGCGATGCGATCGTTTCAGTCATTGTTACGTGGCTGAGATCCTTCGCCGTCCTGCGCCTTCGAGGCGAGAGACCAGCGCCCCCTCATCCGGCCTTCGGCCACCTTCTCCCCCACTGAGAAGCGTGGGGGAGAAGGCGCTCGATTGAAAGACACTGCCAGCAATCGTCTGCAAGTGTGAGAAGTGCAGGGCTCGAACACACGCCTGCCGCCCCTCCTTTCCACACCTCTTGCCACACCTCTTCCTTTTTCCTTGGAGTGCTCTCCAATCGAGCGCCTTCTCCCCCCGCGCTTTTTGCGGGGGGAGAAGGTGGCCGAAGGCCGGATGAGGGGGGCGTAAGTGCGCAGAGCGATCGACCGCGCCTCGTCCGAACTATCTGAAAACGCGGCATATGCACTCATATTGAAGACTCATCGCTATACGTCAACTCCAGAAAAACATCCTCCAGCGCACGATCGCTCTTCAACTCGTTCGTCGTGCCGCTGGCGACGATCCGGCCGCGGTTGAGGATCGCGATCCGGTCGCACACCGCCTCGGCAACCGATAGCGTATGCGTCGTCAGGAAGACCGTCTTCTTCTCTGCGGCCAGCCGGCGGAACAGCAGCTTCACCTGCTTCTGCGCCAGTGCATCGAGTCCCACCATCGGCTCGTCGATGATCAGCAGTTCCGGGTCATGGACGAGTGCCGAGACGATGACGAGTTTCTGCTTCATCCCGTGCGAGAGATTCTCGATTCGCGCGTCCGCCCAGTTGGCGATTCCGAAGTACGCCAGCAACTCCATCGCCCGCGTCTCGCAGTCGCGCCACTCGCGGCCGTAGAGATTCGACACGAACTGCAGGAGCTCGCGCCCTGTCAGCTTCTCGTAGAGAAACGGCCGGTCGGGGATATAGCCGGTCGTAGCTTTCACGCGCACGCCGTCCTTCGTCACGTCCAGCCCGTTGACCCGAACCGAGCCCGAGGAAGGAA
The DNA here is from genome assembly GCA_035577085.1 of Thermoanaerobaculia bacterium. Taxonomy (GTDB): domain Bacteria; phylum Acidobacteriota; class Thermoanaerobaculia; order Gp7-AA8; family Gp7-AA8; genus JADGNZ01. The sequence goes on along the minus strand of DATLVW010000345.1, from coordinate 3,303 downwards.
GCGAAAGGCCGGCAAGAATGCGGATCGTGGTCGTCTTTCCGGCGCCGTTCGGCCCGAGAAAGCCGAAGATCTCGCCGCGGGCGACATCGAGCGAAATGTCATCGACCGCGGTGAAGTCGCCGTAGCGCTTCGTCAGATTGCGGATCTCGATCATCGGACGATCATCAGACGGTTCGGGGGCGGCAGGGTATCATCCGTCTCGAAGAACTTTCACCCGCGGGAACCGTAACCACGAATGGCTGAACGTGAGCAACTCGACGATCGTACCCTTGTGGCGCGCGTCGTCGAGGGCGACCGAGACCGGTTCACCGAACTGGTGAAGCGCTATGAAAAGCGCGTCATCAACTACGTGTACCGGATCACGCATCGCTATGAAGACGCACACGATCTGACCCAGGAAATCTTCGTGAAGGTCTACCTCGCACTCGATCGTTTCGACCCGAAATACCAGTTTTCGACGTGGCTCTTTCGGATCGCGCAGAACAGCGCCATCGACGCGCTGCGCAAGAAGTCGGTCAGCGAGGTCTCGATCGCAGCCAAGCCTGGCGACGAAGACTCGAAGGATCGGGAGTTCGCCGACACCGGAATCTCACCGTACCGCGCGCTCAACAATAAGCAACTGGCCGATGCCATCGACACGGCAGTCACGAATCTGCCGGCCGATTATCGCGAGCTGATTCAGCTTCGGCACTTCGCGGAGCTATCCTATGAGGAGATTGCTTCGATGAAGAAGCTTCCCCTCGGCACCGTGAAGAACAAACTGTTTCGGGCGCGCAACCTGCTGAAGGTCGAGCTCGAAGGATTTGTGGAACCCCTATGACCGACGAAAGGTGTCAGCGGTACCTGGAAGATCCCGAGGCGAATGCCGGGCATCTGGAGACGTGTGCGGAATGCAGGGCCGAGAACGCTGCGCTGGCGGCCAAGTCGGACGTAGACGTCGCGCCGATCTCCCTCGATGCGCTTCCGCTGGCACCGTGGGAGGGTTCGTCGCATCGCGCGTGGCCACTGGTTCTCGGCGCTGCTGCCGCCGTCATCCTCATCGCTTTCGTCCTCTGCGATCTTGCCGGGATCTCGCCGTTGCACGTCGCGGAGAGCTCGCTGTCGTCGATCGAGGCGCGGCGCGGCCTTCTGCGCAACGCCACCGAGTGGCTGCGCGCGGCTCCGGCGGCAATGCAGGTTGCCTTCGGAGTCGCATTCATCGTCGTGAACGCGCTGCTCGTCGTGCTGCTGCGGCGTGCGCCGAGGGGGATCGATGCGTAGAGGGTTGCGTCTGTTCCTGCCGTTGACGATCGTCGCCGCCACACTGGTGACGGCGATGGTGGCCGCGCCGCCGAGATTCGGCGCTCGCGAGCCGCTTACGATCGAGGGCGCCGCAGCGCTGATGCAGAACACCGCCGTGATCGCGTCGCTTCTCGCCATCTGGATGCTTGCCGCGGTCGCGCTGACGCTGCTGAGCGGCCGTGAGATCCGTTACTCCTCCATCGAGATGCGGGCCAGCGCGCTTCATTGCTTCGCGCTCGGACTCGTGGCCGTGACGAGCTTCGTGCTGACGGCGATCGTCTTCAGCTACCTGATCCCGTACCACGTCGGCGTGCCGCTGCTCTTCGCCCTCGCCGTGATCGCCATTCTGACCAAGATCTACGGCACAATCGCCGTGTTCCACGCCGTGGGCACACTCGTCGCGGGCAGCCGAACGCGCGAACAACTGGCAGGCCGCCGCTGGCTGCGCGGCGATCTGGCCATGGTCGTCGTCGGGGTCATCGTGCTCGGCGCCTTGCGTCTGATCCCGATCGCCGGCCCCATCATCTGGGCCTTCGCCTCGGTCTTCGGCATCGGCACTGCACTGGCGACAAAATTCGGCCGGCGCGAGCCATGGTTCCTGGCTTGGCGCGCCGTCGAATCGTAAGTTACGTCTATCCCGGGATCTTCGTCACGTTGGCAGCGGCCGGACCCTTCTGGCCCTGCTCGACGTCGTACTCCACATGGTCGCCCTCGGCCAGGCTCTTGAACCCCGAGCCCTGGATCGCCGAGTGATGAACGAAGCAGTCTTTGCCGCCGTCGTCAGGAGTGATGAATCCGAAACCCTTGCTGTCGTTGAACCACTTCACTTTTCCCGTGTTGCGCATGCTTTTCCTCTTTCGAACATGAAACGTAGGGCGACAAAGTACACTACTCGGCGGGATTTGACGTAGCGAGGCGGGTTGAATCTCACCTCTTCGCGAGCCGCGATCCACTCACGCGAAGTCGCGAAGTCGCGAAGGACAGCATCCCAACCCTCATTACCTTTCGCGTCTTCGCGACTTCGCGTGAGAGAGTCCTTGCGCCGCTCTACTCCGCCTTCATCGCGTTCGCCAAATCGATTCGCCTTGCCAAACGCGAAGGGACGAGACCCGCGACGAGCGACGCCCCAAACGTCACCGCCAGCGAGGTCGCGATCAGTTTCACCGGTGTGTGGAACGCGATCGTCCAGCCGAAGGACTGTTTGTTGATGACGTAGATCAGTATCCAGGAGAGGACGTAGCCCATGGCCAGGCCGGCGATGGTTGAGGTCAGGCCGAGGACTGAGGATTCGAGGACGAGCATGCGGCGGACCTGGGCGACGGTCATGCCGAGGACGCGGAGGAGGGCGAGCTCGCGTTTGCGCTCCAGGATCAGGGCGGCCAGGGTGTTGATCACGCCGAGGACGGCGACGACGATGGCGACGGCGAGGAGGGCGTAGGTGATCAGGAACGTCTGGTCGAAGATTTTCATCACTTCGCCGCGGATCTCGCCGTTGGTGATAGCGAAGGCGTGGTATTTCGGTCCGAGGGTTGTTTCGAGGTTTCGCCGCGCAGTGTCGCGGTCGACGCCTGGTTTCAGGTAGATGACGACCGTGCTGATGGCATCGTCATCGAAGGAGCGGATGAAGAGGCCGCGGTCCATCGCCACGACGCCGCGGTCGTTCGAATAGTCGCGGTAGACGCCGGTGATGGGGAAAGAGCGCCGGCCGTGGATCGTCGTTAGCGTGATGTTGTCACCGACGCCTTTGTTGTACTTCAGCGAGAAGCTCTCCGACACGACCACGCCGTTCTTCGCGATCGCGTTGCCCAGCGCCTCGGACGATTTACCCGGCGCGATCATCGGCAGATCGCCGTAGCGCGCGGCGACAGCGAAGTCGCCGCTGGCGAGCAGGACGCGATCGTCGTTGTACAGCACGCCGCGGCCCCGCGCGCGGTCGAACGCGGCGATGAACGGGATCTTCGCGAGATCGGCAGAGATGGCATTCGGAAAGAGCGCGGAGTCGGCGTTCGAAAGCCCTTTCGC
>DATLVW010000344.1:0-3870 GCA_035577085.1 Thermoanaerobaculia bacterium | reverse complement strand
CTTCATGGCCGGCTCGTCGAACGACGGAAACGCGCGGCGTGCGTCGGTCGATTCGAATTGCGTGACCGCGTAGTTGCGCCGCGGCGTCTTGCTCAAATAGAGCCCGCGCAGTTGCTCGCTCAGCGCGCCGTTGAAGCTGATGCGCATCGACGCCTTGCCCGGCGGCAGCGTCTGCCCGAACTTGAGCGAGGCCATCTCATTCGGCACATCGAAGGTGATCTCCGTCGGATTCAGCAGCTTGCTCCCGCTGGCGACCACGACGTCGTGCAATTCGAGCCCGACGCTGCTGAGCGTGATCGTATCGACCGGCTCTTTGATATCGACGTCGATCGTCTCCTGCCCGCTGAACTTCGCGGCAGCAAGATCAGGCGTGATGCTGATCGCGTAATGATCAGGAATCACACTCTTCGGCAGACGGGCCGCAGCAAGCGGCAAAGCGGCGAGAAAGATGACAGCAGCGAGAAGGCGGCGCATACGGGAAGGATAGCGCAAGGAGTGCAGGCGTCTCGCCTGCGGCGTCGAGGCGTCCTCGCCTCGGCGTGTGTATCGTGCGCGATTGAGCAAACTCGGCTCGAGGCGGAGATCGTGCGGGCGTATGGCGGAAGATTCACCGGCAGGGGGTTTTCTCGGGCTGCTTGCTAAGTTCTCTCACTGACTTCTTCGCGCTCTTACCGACGGGCGAGACGCCCGCCGGCCGCAGGCGAGACGCCTGCACTCCAAACGGGCATAAGTTCGGCAGACCTCGCTCCTGATGGAAAACACACCGATCCAGATTGGCTGGAAACGCGGAGACCCCTCCCTCGACATGCTTTCGCGCGAGTGGCTCGTTACCAACGCCCTCGGCGGATACGCCTCCGGCACGATCGGGGGCGCGAACACGCGGCGCTTTCACGGGTTTCTCATCGCCGCTCTCCCCGCTCCGGCCGGGCGGACGATGATGTTCAATCATCTCGAGGAGATCCTCGAAGGTCCGGACGATCTCTGCTGGAAGCTCAGCGGCGATGAGTATGGCGGGCGCGAGGCCGCGCTTCCCGAGGAGGGGGCGCTCGAAGAGTTCGCGATCGAGAACGGCAAGCCGGTCTGGCGTTTCAACAAAGGCGGCATCCGCATCGAGAAACGCGTGCTGATGCCTCACCTGCAGAACACGTCCTACCTCGTCTATCGGCTGATCGAAGGACCGCCCGGGTTACGGCTCCGATTGCGTCCATCGCTTCATTTTCGTCCGCACGAAGGTTTGCTGACCGCGCAGTTGTCCGATAAGTGGAATGTCGCGATCAATGAGAAGGGATGCGAGATCGAGCTGACGGATGGCGGTGGCTATCCGCCGCTTCGCCTCCTGCTCTTCGGCACGAAGGCATATCTACAAAACGATGTGCGGACGTTCGAGCATGTGCTCTATCGGATCGAGAAGAGCCGCGGCTACGAGCACGAAGGGCCGCTGTGGAGCCCGGGCGTGATTCACGCCGACCTCGAGCTCGGCGTCGATTGCGGCATCGTCGCGTCGACGGACGATTGGAAGGTGTTGAAGGCGCTGCCGTACGCCGAGGCGCTGGCGGCGGAAAACGAGCGCGTAGCGCGGCTGCTCACGATCTCCGGCCACGCCGCGGATCATTTCGCTTCGACGCTCGTTCTGGCCGCGGATCAATTCATCATCAATCCCGCCACCCGCGTTGCCGACGAGGCTCGCGTCCGCGCCTCGGGTGATGAGCCCCGCACTGTGATCGCTGGCTACCACTGGTTCACAGACTGGGGCCGCGACACGATGATCAGTCTGGAAGGGCTGACGTTGACGACAGGACGCAACCGCGAGGCCGGCAACATCCTGCGCACATTCGCGGCGTACATCCGCGACGGCCTGATCCCGAATATGTTCCCCGAGGGAGCCCATGCCGGGCTGTATCACACCGCCGACGCTACGCTCTGGTTCTTCCACGCTGTCTGGCGCTACGCCGCCGCAACGAACGACCGCGAGACGGTGCGCATGCTCATCCCCAAGCTCCTCGACATCGTCGAGCACCATCTGCGCGGCACGCTTTTCAACATCCATGTCGATCCCGCCGATGGCTTGCTTGCTCAGGGCGAGGAGGGATATCAACTCACCTGGATGGACGCGAAGGTCGACGGCTGGGTCGTCACACCGCGCCGCGGCAAGGCGGTGGAGATCAACGCGCTCTGGTACAACGCGCTGCGCATTCTCGAGGCGCTGCTGCGGCAGGAAAACGATGACGCCAACGCCAAGATCATCGACGAACACGCCAACCGCGCCCGCGTCTCTTTCAACGCCCGCTTCTGGTACGAAGAAGGTCAGTATCTTTACGATGTCGTGGATGCCGAGGGCGGCGGCAACGATGCTTCGCTTCGCCCCAATCAAGTCTTCGCGATCTCGCTTGACTATCCCGTTCTCGATGAAAGCCGCTGGCGCCGGGTCGTCGATGTGGTGAAGGACGAGTTGCTCACGCCGGTCGGTCTGCGTTCATTGTCCCGAGGGAATCCGGATTACAAGAAAACCTACGACGGCGATCTTCGCGCCCGCGACGCCGCGTATCACCAGGGGACCGTCTGGGGCTGGCTGATCGGGCCGTTCATCGACGCGTGGCTAAGAGTGCATCCTCGGGATAATGCCGGCGCGCTGGCCTTTCTCGACGGTTTCCGCACCGAGCTGGGCGACGCCTGCATCGGCACAATCAGCGAAGTCTTCGATGCCGAGGCGCCGTTCAGTCCGCGCGGATGCGTGGCGCAAGCGTGGAGTGTGGCGGAAGTGCTGAGGACTCTGCGGAGAACTCAGAGTCTCTAAATCCTCAAATCGATGACTGCGCTGTCACTCGTACTTCGACTTTTGAGCGAACTTGTATTGAAACCCGCTACGCGCAACAAACCCGTTCGCACCTTTTGTTCGGTCGAATTCGCGTCCGAGGGCGAGCTGAATCCACAACGACTCGCCCACCTTCCTCTCCGCTCCAAAGATGAGTCTGATGAAGGTGTCTTTCGGCTTTCCGTCCGGCTTCTGGGCAACATATGACGCTTCGATCGAACCGGCGAACTGCGGGACGCCAAATCGATATCGAGCGCCGAGAACCTGCGAGTCCTGTCCGAAGTACTTTGAATCGCTGCCCTTGACTTGCTCGTTCGAGCGATACCGCGCATGAAGGATCATCTGAGAGTGCGAATGTCCCTGAGGGTCTTTGTTGATCCCGATGGCGAGTGAGGTCCAGATTCCACCACCGTCCGCACTAAGTTTTTTCGCGGCCCCCGTATCACTAATCCAGGTTGGCGCCGCACCGATCATCCAGCTCGATGTTGCCCAATAGTCGGCCACACGCTCTTGAAAGTCTGATCGGCACGCTGCGATCACCTTCAAGGTTGGAGCCGGAAGGACTGTGACCGTCGTTTTCCCAGGTTCGCCGATTGGCACAGGCTGCGCGTCACCGAAACTGAGTGCGTCGTTGATGCATTTGGTAAGCACAGGGTCCAACCGTGGATCACCGGTGTCCCAAGGGACAATTACCACTCCAACCGCAGCCCGCTCCGCAGTATCACTTCCGCTGGCCTTCGTCGTGGCCACCGAGGTTCGCAGACGAGCAAGTAGACGAAGATGCCAATTCCTTGGGTCCTGATAATCCTTGAGACTAAGTTGCGCCCCTTTGAACAAAGGGTACGGATTGGTCTCAAGTGCGATGCCGGACTGTAGATTACCCTTGTCATCTGTGGCGTTGAGAACGGTCGCACCGAATTCCTGAAGGGTCGACGGTCGAACGACGTCCTGCGGAGTCACTCCAAGAACCGTAAACGCCGGCGACTCTGGAACGGACAAATCCAGCGGTGGCACGTCTAGAACAGCTGGCTGCGTCTTCGTGTCAACAGCCGCCTGAG
>DATLVW010000343.1:0-2750 GCA_035577085.1 Thermoanaerobaculia bacterium | reverse complement strand
CTACTCCCCACACCCGAAGACCGCAAATATACTTTCCACCCCATGTCCCGGATCCTCAAGTTCGATCGAACGCCGGTTGCGCGGCTCATCTCCTGCGCGGCATCGTTCGCGTCGGCGGCGCTGGTGTTCGACTATCTATCGAAGGGCGAAAAAGAGATCGAGGCGCTTCCGATGGCCGGATTGATTCTGCTCTTCGTCGGGACGCTGGCCGCGGCGGTGCTGCAGTACGGCGATCACATCTATCTCAGCGACGACGGCCTGATGTACGAGAACTGGGTGTTGAAACACTTTGGAAGACGCGGACGCTGGATGCGGTGGGAAGACGTCGTCGAGATCCGCGAGATCAAGCAGAAGGTTCTGATCCTCTTCTCGCGCGACGGCCGGCGCATGCTCGTCGACGCCATCCTTGGCTACGCGATTGCTAAACACGAGATTCTCAGGCGCGCTCCCGGGGCTGTATTTTCGGGAACGCTGGCCCGAGACGATTCGTGAAGAAACGCTTAACCATTCCTCTTGCCGCGGTTGCCGTCGTCGTCGTTCTTGCCGCCGTTGCAATCATCGTCATGCGGCAGAGCGCGGCGCGCCATCGTGTATTTCGCGCTGCGCCAGAGCCGCGGCTGGCGTCAACATCATCGGAACAGCGCTCGGCGAGTGCCTTAACGGCCCAGTTTCGCGATCTGGAAGTGAACGGACGATGGAGCGAGCTCGCCAGGCTGCTTGCTCGCATCGAGAAGAGTGATCCGAACGAATACGCACGATGGTCGCTCGCGTATCTCCACGCGCGGGCGCTGATCGAAAACAACGAGCCAGCAGATGCTGCGGCGAAGCTGGCGCCGTTTCTCGCGGCTGGGAATCCATGGCGCGCCCTGGCTCTCTACCATCAGGCGGAGATCGATGATGACCGCGGCGATCACGCCGCAGCCAGCCGCGACCGGCAAACGCTGATCTTCGATGCGGCAGCGTCGCCGTATCGCGATCAGGCCATCGACGACGAGATCGAACATCTCGCGCGCGTTGGCAACCTGCGCGCTCTCAGCGATTTCGCCGCGCGTCTTGCCCCAACTGCAAGCGCATCACGCCGCCGCGATTTGAGCGCGCGCATCGTCGAGCTCGACTTTCGCGCTGGAGACGCAAACGGCGCGCTCGCTCGCGGCCTGGCCTTGCTGCAAGGCGGAACGCTCGATGACGCATCCGATCGCGCCAGCCGCGCGCTTGATCGTCCGGAATTGATCGCGCGGATGAACGGCCCGCAGCTCGATCTGATGGGACAGTCGATGCAGAACCACCGGCACTTCGACCGTGCGGTGGCGCTGTTGTCCGCAGCGCTGAAGGCGATGCCGCAGAAGCGCGACGATCTCACCTTCGACATCGGCCGCTCGTACTTCGGCAACGAACAGTTCGCGCAGGCGCAGCAACTGTATCTGCGTGGCGCGATAACTGCCGCAACGCCGTTATCGAAAGCGTCGTTTCTCTGGCACGCCGCACGCGCCGCGCAATTACAGAGCGACGACCGCACTGCCGAGCAATTGATGACGCAAGTGCTGGCAGTGCCCGGCCGCTTTCCACCCACCGCGGCCGCAATCACCCAGCGCATCCGCACGCGGCTGAAGCAGCATCGTTTCGCCGAGGCCGGGGCCGATCTGGCATTCGTGCGAAAGAACTGGCCGAAAGATCACGCGCTTGTCGAGGCCTCGCTCGCCTATGCCATTGGGATGCTCGGCGCCGGCAACAACGGCGCGGCAATCGTTACGCTTAATGCGATTCCGCGCAATCTGACCGACAAACTCGAGCCGTACGAGATCGACTATTGGCGCGCGCGAGCGCTGGAGTCGTCCAATCCGCCCGCGGCGTTTCAGGCCTATCTCAACGTGCTTCGCGCGACGGAGCCAACCCACTTTGCCTACTTCGCGCGGCAACGCCTCGATGCGCCGTCAATGCAGCCGAAACTACAGCGCGAGCTGGAAATCCGAGACGCGGAGATCGCGCGGCTCGTGGCCGCCGGCAACTGGCTTGCGGCGAAACAGGTGGCCACCGATCGCATTCTCCTCTCGTCGACCAACCACGCCGCCGAGCTGAAACAGCTCGCCGACATTTACCGGCATCTTCCCGAATACGCGAACATCCTCGATCTAAGGCCGGAGCCGTTTCCACAGTTTCCGCCAAAAGCCGGCGCGGACCGCTCCTCACTACTCATGGCCATGGGCCTCTTCGACGAGACGGTGGAGTCGATCGAACAGCGCTATCCGCTTCGGCCGCCGCAGTCTGCACTCACGCGCTCGCTTGCACTCAATCACGGCAACGCATCGAAAGAATCGATCTTCGCGATTGAAGTGCTGATGAATTCCGTTCCGCGCGACTACGTGCCCGAGCTTCTGCCGCTCACCGTTCGCCAGCTTCTGTATCCGCGCTATTTCTACGATTTCATCCGCGATGACTCCAGGAGCTACAACGCCGATCCGACGCTCGTGCTATCCATCATGCGCGAAGAATCGCGCTTCAATCCGCGCGCGAAATCCGAAGCTGCCGCGCGCGGGCTGCTGCAATTCATCATCACGACTGCCCGCCAGATCGGCCGCGACGCCGGTCTCGTCAACGTCGAGCCCGAGGACCTCTACGACCCGCGCATCATCATCCGCCTCGGCGCCAAGTACGTCAGCACGCTCTCCAAGGATTTCAACGACGATCACTACGCCGTCGCCGCCTCTTACAACGCCGGCCCGAAACAAACCGCGCTCTGGCTGCGCATGTCC
>DATLVW010000342.1:0-5821 GCA_035577085.1 Thermoanaerobaculia bacterium | reverse complement strand
CTCCATGCGCGCCACGACACGTGCCGATCGCGCGCTACTCGAGACCGCAGCGCGGGCGATGGCTCGCGGGCAGAATGTCGTCGTTGTCGAGGACGAGGACTTTGAGCGCTCATTCTGGATGCGCGCAGAATTGGTCGGCGTCGATCCGCGGTGGCCCTTTCTCTCCTACGTCGCGCAGCAGTACGCGACGCATCAGCCAGTCGTCTGGCCTCCGCCCCCCCCGGGTGGCCCGGTGAACCTCACAGGACTCGTGAAACCGGGCGGACGGTTGCTGATGAACGCCGGCGCCGGCCTCCTCATCCCGGCGAACCCGATGCATGTGCCGTCCTACTCCGTCGCGAGCGTGATCGACTTTCGCGAAGACGATGCGCTCTTTGTTCCGCTTTGGACCTTTCGCAACCTGGCACGGCGCGTCAATCCGAAGTTCCGCTACGTCTACGACCTGGGCGAAGTGGAGTGGCCAGGCTACTCCTGGCCGTTACTGCGCAGGCGCTGATCGAGCAAGCGAATTTCGCGGGCAGGGTTTCCGGCCATGAGCGTGAACGCAGGAACGTTGCGTGTCACGACGGAGCCTGCGGCAATGATGGCCCCCCGTTCGATGCGAACGCCCTTCAGGATCGTGCTCTTCGTTCCAATCCACACATCATCCTCGATCACGACGCCGCTCTGAGGCACGCGTGAATAGTCCATCAGCCGGTTGCGCTCGAACAGGTCGCGCGCGTCCTCGCGGCGATCATGGAGGTCGAGCGAATGCGAGTCGTTGTCGAAGATATCGACTCGGGGTGCGATCAGCACGAAATCTCCGATGGTCATCGTCCCTTGAACCCACAGCCGCGACTCGGCGCCGAGGAAGGAGTGACTGCCGACGATGCAACGGGACTCCGGAGTCAGCAGGAAGACCTCGCCCTCGATGTAGGTGTAGTCTCCGACTTCGAGATGATCAGAAGGCGCGACGCTTTGGACTCGAGCGCGGTTCGTAACAATCGCCCGCGGTGAAAAGTGACCAAGCGACCGGATGAATTGCTCGCGATAGTCCGACGGATGATGGATGGCGAGGTGCTCCAGCCGGCGCGCGATCTTGAGCAGCAACGGGTCGAGCAGTCTCCAGATCATGGCAGCTCCTCATCACTCCACTGCAGCAGAGGAGCGATGATGCCGGGGCGGCCGTCACGAGCAACCAGACTGTTCTGATCGGACACCGTCACTGAGAGTACGCCTTCATGGATGACATCTCCTTCGTCCTCGCTTGGCTCCGCGACCGTCACGAAGTAGCGCCCAGGAGCGAGAAGGTGCCCTGGAATGCGGCATCGCGCGCAGCGACGTCCCGGTTTCCATGGTTCTCGCAACGCGGAAAGATGGTCCGTGCTCGCCGATGCGAGCACCACGGTGGCGTCGGCCGCTTTGATTGCAATTGCGAAACGGCCCGGCGAGATAGGTGCAACAATCGAGTAATCGAATGCGATGTCGAACGGCTGGTCGGCGGCAATATCGCCACCACCTCCGCCGGGGCGCTCGATGGACACAGTGTGCAGTTGTAGCGGCGCACGTTGGAGCGCAGGCGGTTCCCACGAGTCGGCGCCGCCGCTGCCCTGGGTCAGGTATGCGCCGACGACCTCGCGGGTCTCTCCGGCCGCAACGATCCTTCCCCGATCGAGCCAGATGACGCGTTCGCAGAGTTGCGTGACGATGCTCATGTTATGACTGACGACCATGACGGCGCGGTCCTGGCTGGCAACGCTTTCCATCTTGCCGAGGCACTTCCGCTGGAACGCGGCGTCACCGACGGCCAGTACTTCGTCGACGATCAGCACGTCCGGTTCCAGGTGGGCGGCCACCGCAAACGCCAGACGGACGTACATCCCTGACGAGTATCGCTTGACCGGCGTGTCGATGAACGCTTCCACCTCCGCGAAGGCGACGATCTCGTCGAATTTGCGCCGCATCTCCGCGCGTGTCATGCCGAGGATGGCTCCATTGAGGAAGACGTTCTCGCGGCCCGAGAGCTCGGGATGGAATCCAACGCCGACCTCCAGCAGACTGGAGATGCGCCCGTAGAGATTCACCTCACCTTCGGTCGGCTCCGTGATCTGGCTGAGGATCTTGAGCAGGGTCGATTTGCCGGCCCCGTTGCGGCCGATCACGCCGAGAACCTCTCCCCGCTGGAGCTCGAATCCGACGTCCCGAAGGGCCCAGAAATCGCGGCTTACGGCTGCCTGACGAGAACGGAACGCGGATCGCACGACGTCGGTAATCCGGTCGCGCAGAGAAAGCGTCCCGAACGGATCGGCGCCCAGGAAATATTGTTTTCCCACTCCACTCGCAGAGATCAGGACGGAGGACATCGCTCAGATGATATCGGCGAAGAGGCGCTCGGTATTGCGGAAGTAGTACAGGCCGCCGATCAGCATCACCACGGTCAGAGCCACCGAGAGCGCGAGTGCCGGCATGTCAATGACATTCGTTCCACCAAACAATGCCCAGCGAAAGCCGTCGATCACGCCCACCATCGGATTGAGGGAGTAGAGAAGCCTCCACTTTGCCGGAATCATCGTGCTCATGAAAGCGACAGGCGAGATGTAGAGCCCGAACTGCACGATGAACGGCAGGATGTGCCGAATGTCGCGGTAGCGCACGTAGAGCGCTGCGAAGAGGATCCCGCTCCCGATTGCGGCGAGCATGCACAGCGCTGTCAGGGGAACGAGCCAGACGATGTTCGCGCTGACGCGGACGCCGTACCAGATCATGAGCACGGCCAGCATCAGGGAAGAGACGAGAAAGTCGACCAGGACACTGAACGTCGCGCTGATCGGAATGATGAGGCGGGGGAAGTAGACCTTCGATACCAGTTGTCCGCTTCCTACGATGGAGCTTGCGGCCTCCGAGAACGCGGTGGAAAAGAGTTGCCATGGAAGAAGTCCCGCCAGCGCGAAGACCGGGTAGGGGAGATTTGCCGAGGGGAGCTTTGCCAGGCGGCCGAAGACGACGGTGAAGATGACCATCGTGATGAAGGGACGGAGGAAGGCCCAGAGGATGCCGATCTCGGTCTGCTTGTATCGAACGAGAATGTCGCGCCAGGCGAGGAAAAACATCAGCTCGCGGTACTCCCACACCTCGGCAAGTTTGAGCCGCGCCAGCCCGTGCCGCGGGCGCAGAACTTTGTGCATGGAAGGGAGAGTAGCATGCGTACCCGAGGAGGCTGGGGAGCTGAAACGGTCATAAACTGCGGCGATGGCGCGACGCGTGATGCTCACCGGTGCAGGCGGCTTTCTGGCGGGTCACTTCGCCACGGCGTTCGCCGCCGCCGGATGGCAGACTTTCGGGATCGGACGCTCCGACCGCGACAACCAGGCCGGCCTCTTCTCCGAGCTCACACTCGCGGATCTCTCGGACCTCGGTGCGATCACTTCCTTCGCCGGCAGAGTCGCGCCGGACGTTCTCGTGCATCTCGCCGCTCCTGCCAGCGTTGCCGAATCGATCGATGATCCGCTCGCCGATCTTCAGGCCCACATCATTCCTACTGCGAATGTCCTTTACGCGTTGCGCCGGTCGTCACCGGCTACGCGGGTTCTCCTCATCTCGTCCGCAGCGGTCTATGGCAGTCCCGCGTCGCTGCCGATTTCGGAAGACACACGGCTGGCGCCGATTTCCCCGTATGGCTTTCACAAACTGCAGCAGGAACTGCTCTTCGATCAATATGCCGCGCTGCACGGCTTACGCACGTGCAAGGCTCGGATTTTCTCGACCTACGGTGAGCGATTACGCCGCCTTGCGGTGTGGGAGATTGCGCGCCGCGCGCTAGCAGGCAACCCGGAAGTCTTCGGCACCGGCGAGGAAAGCCGCGACTATCTCGACGTTACTGAGGCCGCACGTGCCGTCGTCTGCATCGCCGATCGTGCACCGTTCGAAGGGGAGGCGATCAATGTCGCATCCGGCGCCGACGTCTCCGTCGCGACCGTAGCCGCCGAGATCTTCCGGCTCGTTGGACTATCGGAAGCGCCGCGGTTCACCGGCAAGACTCTCCCTGGGAATCCGATCCGCTGGCGCGCAGACGTGACCCGGCTACGCAAGCTCGGATGCTCACCGGCGTCCTGGCCGTCCGGCCTCGCGCGAACGGTCGCATGGATTGCGGCGGAGTACCGCCAAGCCTCCGACGTTTGAAGAAATCGGCGGACCGGCCTCCGAGCGTGCTGCATTACCATCATGCCGATGTCATTCCGATCGCGCGCCGGGGCCGTACTGTATGACCTGCCTCGATTCGCGCTGTCCATGCGATCGAAGCGCTGGATCGACATGCGCAATCGCAACGAGCGGGTGACCGGCGACGGCCGCGGTGTTCGCTGCGAGTGGGAGTTCACGTCGGATCTTCACGTCGCTGCGCAGTTTCCTTCTGCTGCTGCGCGGCTGATGCGAAAGGCCTTTGCGCAATGGCCGATCGCAATGCGTGAGTCACCGGTTAGCCGCGCGGCCACTCCGGCGGTCTCCTTCGTGATCGGACATCGCGGTCTGGCCAGATTGCCTCATCTGCTGACGACGCTGCGGAGCATTGCCGGTCAGACCGACGTACAAGTCGAGTGCATCGTCGTCGAGCAGTCCTCTGCACCGGAGATCGCATCGAGACTTCCCTCGTGGGTTCACTATGTCCACACGCCGACGCCGCGGCCCGACTACGAATACAACCGCGCATGGACGCTCAATCAGGGTGTCCGCGAGGCGCGTGGCGACGTGGTCATTCTCCACGACAACGACATTCTGGTTCCCGCGGCCTATGCTTCCGAGTGTGCATCGCGCGTGGGTGAAGGCTTCGACTTTCTCGAGCTGAAGCGGTTCACTTTCTATCTCGACGAGCCTCAAACGAAGCGCGTCTTCACGACAGGTCTTGTTCCGCACGATGTGGCGTCGACGGTCGTGCAGAACCTCCTGGGAGCGAGCATCGCCGCGCGGCGCTCTTCCTACTTCGACGCTGGGGGATTCGACGAGGGCTTCGTCGGCTGGGGTGGAGAAGACAACGAATTCTGGGAGCGCGCCGAAGTTACGGGGAAAACGTACCGTTTCGGATACCTGCCTTTCCTTCACCTGTTTCACCAACCACAACCCGGGAAGATGCAGGGTTCCAATGCTCCCGCTGTTCGCCGCTATGCCGAGCTGCGGATAGTTCCCGCGGCAGAACGAATCAGAAGGCTTCGGGATGAGCGAACAGGAGTGGCCGCCGAATTCGAGGAGTGATCGCGGGAACGGTCGATCCAAGGCTCGTTTTGGGCGCTCAGACTCGTATCCTTTTCGTGCGTTATCGCGTTATCTTGCGAAGGAAGGAGCTTTTCCAGATGACTGCCAACCTCAACTCTTCAAGAAGCAATGTCTCCAGAGTGAACTGTCAAGGCCCTGTCGAGACAAAGCCCGGCCAGATTAACGAGCTCCTGGCAGCGCTGGTTCATAGGGCGCCCGCAAATACAGCAGACGTCGAGCAGTTCCTTTCG
This sequence comes from Thermoanaerobaculia bacterium, assembly GCA_035577085.1. Lineage (GTDB taxonomy): Bacteria > Acidobacteriota > Thermoanaerobaculia > Gp7-AA8 > Gp7-AA8 > JADGNZ01. The sequence continues at coordinate 347 of DATLVW010000342.1, read as the reverse complement.
GAAATGATTGCGAAGCTCGGACTCAAGGTCGATTTCGTTCAGATCACAGACCATCGAGAGCTGACGATTACACTATCGACAAGCCGGGGAGATGAGACTCAGACAGCGGTAGTCTCGAGCAACTGATCAAGAACGCATCGGCGTTCAGTGCATCAGCGTGTGATGGTCAAACCGAAACGCGGACGGCGTTCGTCAGTAGCGTGACCAGCGCTCCAAATTTCGTCTTAGCCTCCCACCCCAGCACGCCGCGCGCTTTTTCGGGATTGCCGCGGCTGTGGGTGATCTCGGAGGCGCGGAAGAGGGATGGGTCGATGTCGACATGGTCGTGCCAGTCGAGATTGAAGTGG
>DATLVW010000341.1:0-5651 GCA_035577085.1 Thermoanaerobaculia bacterium | reverse complement strand
CGACAAACGAACCCCGCGAAACATCTCGAGGTTCATGTCACCCCCGAAATGATCCGCCACAGTCGGATCTACGACGTTCTCTACTTCACCGACGTCGTCTACGGCATCGGCATCCTCTTGCTCATCCTTGCCACCGGCTGGTCGGGGCGCATGCGCAACCTCTCAGCGAAGTACGCGCGCTGGTCATTCGTCGCGGCGATGTTGTACTTCGTGCTGTTGTCGCTCGTCACCACGGCGCTTACCTTTCCGCTCGACTTCTACGGCAGCTTCGTCGTGCCCCACCAGTTCGATCTCACGAACCAGACCTTCGCCGGATGGTTCGGCGATTTCGCCAAAGGACTCGGCGTGAATCTCGTCATCGGGGCGCCGATCGCCGCGCTGGCGCTCCTCGGCATCCGTTGCATCCGCCGGTGGTGGATCGTGCTCTGGCTCGGATCGATTCCGCTGATCCTCCTCGGCGTCCTGGCCACGCCGCTGATCATCGATCCGCTCTTCAATGATTTTCGTCCGCTGCGCGATGCTTCATTGCGGCAAGCGTTGCTCGACGAAGCCTCGCACGCCGGCATCGAGCAGAGCCGCGTTTACGAAGTCGACAAGTCGAAGCAGACGAAAGAAATGAACGCCTACGTGACCGGTATCGGTCCCTCGGCGCGAATCGTCATGTGGGACACGCTGCTGGCGAAGCTCGATCGCGACGAGATCCTGGCCGTGATGGGCCACGAGATGGGCCACTACGTTCTCAAGCATCTATGGTGGGGAATGGCCTTCGGCGTCGCGATCTCCTTTCTCGGATTCTGGATCGCGCAATATCTCTTCGAATGGGGTCTCGCGCGCTGGGGCGTTCGCTGGAGTGCGGGCACTCGCGGCGATCCGGCCGCGCTTCCGTGGCTGCTCGCCGTCAGCAGCCTGCTAGCGTTCCTCCTGTCGCCCGTCTACTCCGGCTACTCACGCCACGTCGAGCATCAAGCCGACATTTTCGGACTCGAGCTGACGCACAAGAACGAAGCGATGGCCAGCTCCTTCGTGAAGTTCGCCGAGGATTCGAAAGCCGATCCCCGCCCACCACGCTTCATCGAATGGTGGCGCTACTCCCACCCATCCCTCGGCCGCCGGATCGACTTCGTACTCGCATACAAACCATGGGAGAAAGGCCAGCCCAACGAGCTCTGGCATCCGGCAGGGAAGTGAGGATGTGCGGGGTGCATGACGCAGTTCTTTCGTTTTGAAAGGCATGCTGCTCATGGTCTCGAAGTGCAGGAGGCTTTACTCTCTGGGGATGACGCCAATATGATGGATGTAATCCATGGCGACGAGGACAGCTTCCGGCATCGGGAGATTGCTGATCCCAGCTTTGTGCTTGAGCCGCGTCGTGATGTCTCCTTCAATCGCGGCAGCGCGCGAGCCCGTGAGGGGAAACTCAGACCCGCACGCTCCTCCGGTCGTCTCTACCGGCGCCGCCCCCTCATTTGATTATCCCTTCGTTGCGCTCAATGGCACAGTGACGACGGGGTCCGATGCGCACGTCTGGTTTGAGTACGCTTTTGGCGGTTCTGAACCAGCGTTCAAGGCAACGGTGCAGTCTGTGAGCGCCGGCACGGTCGGCGAGTCGTTCTCCGACAGGGTGGAGACGTTCCCATGCGCCATTTTCGCTTTTCGAGCAGTAGCCCGCAATGCATACGGGACAACGTATGGTTCGGTCGTCTCCGGCCAGGCGCAAGGATGTACAGGTGACGCGAGGCCCGGCGTTGTTGCGAAGGCTGCCACAGACATCACGTCGACGAGCGTCGTTCTTCATGCTGATGTAGATGTGACAGGTGTGGTGGGCTGGATCGGCGGCATAAACGTCGGAACGGCAGCGCAGTTCGTCGTCGGCTCGACTGCCGATGTCGTCGAAGCGGGACTCACAGGAGTCAGTTCACCGACGTTTGTCGCTCCGTCTGGTTCGACTGGTGTATATCAAGTCGTTTTTAGTACTTCAGCTGCCTGTGGTCAGGAATACAAGTTTCAACCCTTGGCATTCGGCCTAAACGGGGGGCCGGTATTTGGTTCGGTGATGTCGTTCACGACCGCTCCTTGCACGCCGAGCCCAAAGTGGGTCGCACTTGGCGACTCCTATTCGTCGGGAGAGGGCACAAAGAATTACATTGCGGGGACGGATGTCTTCGACGCGAACTTCGACCCCCCCATTGTCGACTTGTGCCATCGCTCGAACCTGGCCTATTCAAGAGTGAGCCGGAACTCGCCGGATATCGCGGATGTTTTCCTGGCTTGCAGCGGTGCGACGACACTAAACGTCCTGGCCGCACCGGAGGGGAAACCGAAATGTGTTCAGGAGCAAGAGTTCCCGCATCTCTGTGTGTTTTCCTATGCGGCCCCTGACGATATCCCTCAGCTTACTCACCCGGAAGTAGCTTCCGCGGATCTCGTGACGCTTACAGTCGGCGGTAACGACATACACTTTGCCGACGTTCTGCACTGGTGTTGGACCGAAAGCGATTGTCGAAGCTACATGCCCTTCAAGGGCGACGCGAACCCGACACTGGCCGCGATGACACTTGCGGACTACGTTCCGCAACTGATCGCGAACGAGCGAGCTCACGTGCAGCTGACTCTCGAAGCGATTCGAGCAAAGGCCGGTTCCCAGGCAGACATTCGTATTTTTGGGTATCCGGCTCTGTTTCCCAGTGACCGGTCCCACCAAGTGTGCTCAGATTTGACCGTTCTCGGAAAGACATGGAGCCCGGACGAGCAGACATGGATTAATAACCTCGTTCCGACGCTCAATGGTGCAATCCGCGAGGCGGCGTTCGATGCAAACGCGCGCTTTGTGAGTGTCGCGGAATACTTTTCTGGTCATGAGATCTGCGGTTCACAGGGCTCGTGGTTCGTTTCACCGACGCTTTGGGCAGGGGCGTTTGTGTTCAACGGGACGTCTGAGTTTTTCCACCCGACGGCTGAGGGTCAACGAGAGGGTTATCGCCGTGCACTTGAAGACGATTTTGCAAAGGTTCCTCGCGGTAGCCATGCCAAGAGTGCAGTGCCGAATGAAGTCCAACGCGCCCTCATGCGGCGGAAGGTCGCTGACGATTCCGCGTCCCTGCCAACGCTTGATCAACTCAATTTCGCCACGATCGCTCCTCTTTGTCCAAGAGTGGTCGTCGCCGGACAACAGCTCTCGCTTTCCGGTGACGGTTTTGCGCCCGGTGCGACCGTGACGATCACGTTGAATGCATCCGATCCACTGGTCTTGGGCATGGTGACTGCGGACCTCAGTGGTCAATTCGGAACCACGATCACGATTCCCGCTGATGTAGTGCCGACGCCGCTTGCGCGTTTGGAGGCTGCGGGAAAGGGGGCGAATCTTGTCTCGCGCTTGCTTCTCGCATATCCCACGGTCGGGCCAGCCGCGACCGTCGATCAGGATGGCGATGGCATCCCGGACGCTTGCGACAATTGTCCGGCGACCTCCAACGTCTCGCAAACGGACACTGATGGCGATGGAATCGGTGATGCCTGCGATCCCTGCCCCGATGATCCGCTGAACCGCTGTACGGCAGCGCTGTTTGGCCCACCTTACGGGTTCAGCGCTACCGCGACGAGCTCTTCTCAAGTCGCGTTGATGTGGGCTGCCGTGCCGGGCGCCGAGTCGTACGAGATCTATCGACGTGATTCAGGCAGTGTCTTCTCACTCCTGAAGGCGACGACGGGGACGGCAGCCACTGACTCCGGCCTCATGCCGGAGACTACGTACCTTTACCAAGTCAGAGCGATTGGTGCTTCCGGGCCGTCCGGTTTCAGCGCAGTCGATCCCGCGACGACCATCGTGTTCGCTGACGATCCCCTTCTCGCTGGCACGACCACGAAAGCCATTCACGTCACTCAGCTTCGTACCGCTGTCAACTCCATGCGCGCGGCGGCAGGCCTCCCCGCGGCGAGCTTTACCTCAACCCTGAGTGTCGGGGCGGGGATCAACGCCGTGGACTTGACAGAGCTTCGATCGGCGCTGGATCAGGCCCGTTCCGCGATCGGCCTTTACTCGATCACCTATACTGATCCGACGATCACGCCGGCCGTGACTCCGCTTAGGACGTCTCACATAACGGACCTTCGTGGTGGCGTGAGGTAGTTGAGGCCGAGATCGCCAGAATGCGGGTCGCTCAAAGCGACATATAAACAGGCCGTGATCGAGGGTTGCGCCAGGTGCCACAGGTCTGAAAATGAACGAGATTCTGCCGGTGCGTAGGTGCGGGCGAGCTGCGAGTGGTCGAACGACATAGATGAGTCAGACATTGGTGACCTTTTCTGCCTCGTTACGATTCTCTACTGCCCGCTATTCGGGATCTTGTACGACACGCCAAAATGAACGCCGACGCGGCGATCGGTTTGGGGCAGGTATTGGGTGTGGTTGGCGTAGGTGAAGGAGAGCGGCAAGGTCATCGTGTCGCTGACTTTCTGCGAGAACGTCAGGGTGGCGACGAAACGGTCCTTCATCGTGGGATCGTTGGAAATGTTCGTGTAGTTGACGGCGACGTCGACGCGCGCATCCTTGATCTTCGTATTCGGGAGCGGACGCCCGTACGTGAGCGAGTAGATGAGGCTTTTTGTTTCGGGGCGCACGACCGGAGTGTTGGGCGGCACGACCATGAACTTGGTCAGATCGACGCTCTCCCCCTTTGCCCGCTTGTACTCGATGGCGAAGGCGAGGCGATCGCTGGCATTGGCCTGTGAAGCGCCGCCGGCGAACGAGATCAGGCGGCTCGAGCAGGTCGCCGCGTTCGTGGCGTTCACTTTGCCCGACGTCGTGTTCTTCGCGGGATCGCAGACGCTGTCATTGCTCTTCAGGAATCGGTTGAGGCTTTTCGGCGAGAGCTCAAACGTTCCTTTCACCGAGATCTCGTCGGGGCCGACGAGCGCGTTGCGGTAGTGGTACGTACCTCCGGCGTAGACCTGCGGCTGATTGTTGATCACTTGCGTCAGCGCCTTCACGATCGCGGTCGCGCGCGTCGAAGACTTCTGCTCCGCTGCTGCGGCTGCCTCAACCTGAGCGATCACCGCCGCCTGCTGCGCGGGGTCCGTAATCTCCGAAAACTTCGAGCCCTCCAGGATCGTCGGCGGCACGTCGGCCAGGAGTTGCGCGATCTTCTGCAGTTGCGCGGCGGGATCGGAATTCGCCGTTTCCAGGTAACGGAGGAAGTCGATGTGCGGTGCGATCGAGCGTCCGAAGCGCTGGTTGACCGGCGAGTACGAGATGAGCGTGGCCACATCGTCGAAGTTCGTCAATTGGGACTTCGCGGTGGTGGCGTTCGATCCGAGGAGCGTAGAAACATCGGCTGCGAGCCACGGGTCCGTGAAGAACGTCTGCAGCTTGATGCGGTCGTTGTCCTCGACGAAGGGGAAGGGGATGTTCCAGTCGAGTGTGACCGAGGTGGCGTTCTCGACGACGGTGCCAGCGTCGAGCCCCGCGGAGAACAAGCTCTGGAAGTCGCGCAGGGCAGTCGCTGCCGCCTGCGTGGTCGCGGACGGCGTTCCTGTATTCGTCGTCGCCACACTCTGCGCGGTCTTTGCGGCCACGCTGTTGTACTTCCGCCAGCAGACGAGGAGCGTGTCGTCGGGAGTGCATTGCTGGGCAATCGCGCTTGCGGCGAAGGCCA
>DATLVW010000340.1:0-3893 GCA_035577085.1 Thermoanaerobaculia bacterium | reverse complement strand
CAACAGTTGTCGCCGATCATCGGCATGGCTCTCCTGCAGCTTTTCGGCTCAAAGCAGGTGAATCAGTAACGGCCGACTATGGATTTGTCGTCACGACGCGTCCGGGACGAATCCGCGCGACTTCGCCAGTTACCATCGGCGAGGGCAAGGACGAGACATCTCTTCAACCTGGAGATGTCGTCTACGTCCTGCACTACGTCGGGGAAGGAAATGACCTCCTCTGGTTCAAGGGTAGAGAGTTCTCAGAGGAGCTTCACACTGACAAGCCTGGCCCGATTGAACACTGGAAGGGGCTGGAGCTCCTCGAAGCACCAACCACGGAATGGTGGGTGCGGATGAAGAACAGCACCGGCAAGGTCGGTTGGACAACGCGCGCGGGCGACTTCGACGGCGCAGATGCCTGTGAGTAAACAGCCGATCACGACTCCCTCACCGTCGGACTCCGGTTCACGCGTTCCGGATACGCTGCCCTGTCCGCACTGCGGAGAGCCGATGCGCATTCAATTCGGGCTTCGAAGACTGCCGTTTCGATGCCCTAAGTGTCATGGATACTCTGCTTTCCCGCTTGAATCGCGCCTTCAGTCAATCTTCATAACCTTGGTCGCTGGCCTTGCCACTGTGCTTCTGATCAAGCTGTTCGCGCTGGATAAGGCATCCGACTATCCAGGGATTGCCGCCTTATTGGGCGTCTTTGTCGCTGGAGTACTCGTGGGCGTGCGTCTCGTCGCACGCTCATTGAGGGCATCGGTGACACACCTTGTCAAGGTCCGGCGGCCGTTGTGGTTTTGGTGACCGCCAACCGAGCGGCGAACCCGCAAGCTGCCAAATCCCGCCTTTGTTACGATGCTCCATGATGACCCGACGATCTCGCCTTGTGTCCGGAACATTCACCGCGCTTCTACTCATCGCGGTTGTTGCGCAAGCCGGCGAACTTCCTCGGGGCGGATTTCTCGGACTGCAGGTCGGCGCCGTTTCGGCCGAGGAAGTGCGGGGGTTGGGGATCGCGAGCGGCGTCAAGGTGCTCAAGCTCGTCGATGGCGGGTCGGGGAAGGCGGCCGGCATTCAGCCGGGCGATGTCATCACGCAAATCGACTCGAGCAAAGTCGTGGGCACCGACGCGTTCGTCGATTTCGCGAGGCATCTCCACGCCGGCGACGTCGTGACGATCTCACTGCTTCGCGGGGGCAAACCGAAAGACATCCGGATGGAGGTGAGGCCGCGCCCGTTCGAGACTTCGCCCGATGCCGGCGTCTGGTACTCGTCGATCTCAACCGCGGATGGTTCACGGCGACGCGTCATCGTCACGAAACCGAAGCAGCCCGGAAGGCATCCGGCCATCCTCTACATGACGGGCATCGGCTGCTTTTCGCAGGAGTCGCTGGACCGCAGCTCACCCGATGCAAAGCTGCTCTACGGGCTGACGGCGGCAGGCTTCGTCACAATGAGGGTGGAAAAGAGCGGCATGGGTGACAGCGAAGGGCCGCCGTGCGCGAGTCCGGACGCCGATCTGGACAATGAGGTGCGAGGCTACATGGCGGGGTTGCTCGCGCTGAAGCAATACGACTTCGTCGACTCCCGGAACATCTTTCTCCTCGGACTCAGCATCGGAGGGGTCGAAGCTGCGCTCGTCGCGCGGCAGGAGCCCGTCAGAGGCGTCGTCGTCGTGAACACGGTGGCCAAACCGTTCCTCGAGTACCTGCTTGAAACGCGGAGGCGGCAACTGCAGCTCCGGCATGTGCCGTACGATGAGATCGACCGCCGGCTGCGCGAAAACGAGCTTTGCAATCACCGCTTGCTGATCGAGAAAGAGCCGGCGGAGGCGTTGGTCAAGCGGCTACCCTCTTGCCGCGAGCACGTGGACTATCCCGCGCCGGTAACATTCATGCGGCAATGGGCTGCCATCGACCCAGGCGCGGAGTGGAAGGAGGTCAGCGCACCGGTTCTGATCATCTACGGCCTCTCCGACTTCGTCGCTACCACCGGCGATCATCCGTATCTCGCCGCGGTTCTCAACAGCTTTCATCCGGGGCAGGCGACGCTGAAGCCGATCGCGGGCATGGATCACTACTTGACTCGCGCGGCCTCGATGGAAGAGAGCATCACGAGACCGGCAGGGACGTCCGGCGAGTTCGACTCCGACGTAGTGGACACAATCACTTCGTGGCTGCGCACGCAACGGATTTCGACGTGACAAAGAAAGGCCATGGAGCTCAACGAAGAGCTCACGGCTTGCCTGCCGCGACGGATCGAGCGAGTATTTGCGAATGCAACGGAACTTCATCTCCGTACGAATCCGACGCGCATGCTGCGCCGTCGCCATCACGTGGTGCCTGACCCTCGGATCCCATAATGCGCTGGCGTCGGACGCGCCGAAAGTGGCGTCGGGGCTCGACTTCGTCGTCGGTACGTGGACAGGGACCTCGACGTGCGTCGGGAATCGGCCGGCTTGTAAGAACGAGACGGTGGTCTACCGGTTCGTGCCGCTCGACGGGCATCCGAATCAAGTCCGCCTCTACGCCGACAAGATCATCGACGGAAAGCGCGTTCCGATGGGAGCGCTGGTGTTCGAGGTCGACGAGCATCGCGGAACGTTGCGCGGCGAATTCACACGCGGGCAGACGCAGGGCGAATGGTCGTTCGCGGTGATCGGGAAGACAATGACAGGAAAGCTCGTCATCCTTCCCGAACGATCCGTGGGCCGCGACGTGAAGGCGCGGCGGCCGACCGGTGCGGAGGTGCCTGCCGCTCCGCCCGTAAGCGACTATGACAATTGATGGCCGGCTGCGTTCTTGGCTCAATTTGAAAATCGGTCACCACGGAGACACAGAGGTCACAGAGATCACTCTGTGTTCTCTGTGTCTCTGTGGTTGCCTTTGCTTCGGCGACCAATCGTGAAGGCGACCGCCACACGCTGACCGTGTTCTCAACAATCCAAGACAGAAGCGACCCCAATCCGATGACATCGCCGGAACGTAAACGGAAATGATGCAACGAGCACTTGCAGCGGTTCTTCTTTTCACGGCGTGTGCCGCGGCGGGTGCACCCATCGGCAAACGGGTAGACATCGGCGGGCGAAGTCTTCACATCGTCTGCATGGGCGACGGACCGCACACGGTCGTCATGGAGTCCGGCGCCGCCGTCGGCTTTTACGAATGGTGGCTGGTGCAGAACGCCTTGAAGAATCGCGTTCGCACCTGCTCCTACGACCGCGCCGGCTTCGGCTGGAGCGATCCGCCGCCGTCCCGCAGTGTTGCCGGCTATATCAGCGATCTCCACGAGCTTCTGCGCCTCAACGGCGAGAAACCGCCGTTCATCCTGGTCGGCCACTCGATGGGTGGATCGTTCGTGCAGCGATACTACTGGCGATACCCGTCCGAGGTCGCCGGCATCATCGCCGTCGATGCCGCGAATCTCGAATCGTCGCAACCGAAGCTCCCCGAGTATCAGCAGGCCGCCGCCGCGCACCGGGCGCGACGGATCAAAGAGATGGAGGAGTGGCGCGCCACCGACAAATGGCCGAAGCAACAATTCCCCTCCGAGCTTCCCCCGGACCTGCGCGCGAAGCTCGTGGCTGCGAGCGCGTCGCGCAACTGGTGGGAAGCGCGATTCGGCGAGGGATCATTGCCCGATCTCGAAGTGGCATTGACCCCGGAGCAGCGGCGCATCCAGGTTCCCCTCGTGGTGATTGCGGCGCAAGCGCGCAACCCGGACGGCTGGTCGGATGAAGCGACGGAACGCTTGCGCAAGCACTCGCTCGAAGGCCAGGAAGAGATCGCCTCGCGCTCTCCGCAATCGAAGATCGTACACACGACCAGCGGCCACGACGTACCGATCGAAGCGCCGGATGTGGTGGTCAACGAGATCACGATCATGGCCCGCGGGGTCTGGTAGAA
>DATLVW010000339.1:0-4461 GCA_035577085.1 Thermoanaerobaculia bacterium | reverse complement strand
CGCGTAATTCACTCTGGTCGAACCAGACCTCGATGCCGCCGGCGCGCAAGGCCTCGCAGATCCGCAGCGCCGCGCCGGCGTCCTGCGAGGCATAACTGAGAAAGACAGCTTTCTCGGTCATCGGCGCCCTGCCGAAGGAGTTGGAGCGGTGAAGAAGTGCGGTCCGGTCGTCAAGGCAGCCTAGGTGTTTTTATTCAGTTCTCACGGAATCCTAGCATGCGCGACTCCGAGTTGCTGCCCCGCGCGGCGAGCGATCAGCCGGGCGGCGCGACGAGCGATCAGCCGGGCGGCGCGGCGCGTGCGGCATCCAAACGATCGCGCAAAACATCCGCCCAATTCCTCAAGATCGTGCTAGCCGCTGCCGTATTGGTCACGCGGCTGGAGACTTGTCCGTTCATGCCCTGGTCGCTTTGCGCATCCATCGCGCGCGCCAGAATGGTGTTGCTCGTCGAATCCCAGAGTTCCAGATACAGCGTCATGGAACCGGCAGAACGCATCACCGTCCTGCTGATGCCGGGAGTCATCAGGTCCGGAGCCGTTACCCTCAAATTCACGATGGCGGGGCGCAGAACGAGAACGTCCGGCGCCGCGCTGTCGACGACCTGGTAGCCGCCCTTGGTCAGTTCCTTCGTGAATACTTTCTTGAACTCGTCGGCCAGGCCCTTCTTGATCCGGTCCATGTCGGAATCGCTGACCCGGGTGGTGGCGCTCGAGTTGTAATCGCGTTGCCAGTTTTTGTCGAACTCGACCAGGCATTCCAGGATGGCGACCTTGTCGTACTTGCCGAAAGTGGCACCCGGCTTAACGTAGACCACGGTGGATTTCGTGCTCTTTCGCAGGTGCAAGCCGTCCGGAGTGACATCCGGCGGCGGGTCAGCACCCAGTACCGCGGACGAGAAGGTCAGACCCAGGCCTGCTGCGGCGCAGGCGACCATGGCTACGTGACGCAGCGATTTGCTCAGGCTCACAAACGTCTCCCCGCCAACAGGCCGCAGCGCGACGACAGGAAGTGTTTATAGCAGTCCCTAAGATGAATTGGAAACCGCGAGGTGCGCCTCGAACGGCTTGAGATGGTCCGCCAGGGCCTTCTTGAACGCGGGCCGCGCCTCGCAGCGTTCCTTGTATGCCTTGAGCGCCGGCCATTCGGTAAGCATGTCGGTATGGCGCAGGATCCGCAGCACGGTGGTCATCATGAGATCCGCCGCGGTGAATCGATTTTCGAGATAATCGCGGTCCCCCAGCCAGTTCTGCAACGCATTCAGCCGTCTTCGGACGGCCTCGACCGCCATCGGCCGGCGCATGGGCGCCCAAGCCTCCTTGGCATGAAACAGGTCGATTTCGGTGAGGTTTTGGATGTGGGGTTCGACCGAATTCAATGCGGCGAAAGTCCAGGCGCTGGTTCGTGCCCGTTGGTTGGCCTCCGCCGACATCAGGGCATCGGACCGCTCGGCGATGTGCATCACGATGGCGCCCGATTCGAATAGTTTGAGATCGCCGCTCTCGATGGCGGGGACCTGGCCGAAGGGCTGAAGTGCGCGGTAGCCGGCGGTGGCCTGGTCCTCGGCTCCGATCAGTCTCTCTCGATAGGGGATTCCCGCCTCCTCGAGCGCCCAGCGCACACGAACATCGCGCACGATTCCTTGGGCGAACGGGGGAACCCAGCCAAACGCGCTCAGTGTGATCACCGGGATTCTCCGTTGACGGAACGGGTCCGGCCGTCGTTGTCGTACCGGTCGTGGCGCTTGGTCCAGTCGGTAAGGTTGCCGTTTTTGGTCTCATTGCGCCCTTTGGGCACCACGTCGAGCCAGCCGTAGACCGCAAGAAACATCTCTCCACCGCGCGCATAAGTCGAGTACGTGTGATAGATCGTCCCATCGTCCTCCTGGTAGAAAACGCTCACCCCGGGGAGTTCGTCGATCTCGGGATCGGGGCGATCATCGAAATTGTAGAAAACTCCGTGCTCCCGCGTGCCCTTCGGGAAGGACACGTGGTAGTCAAGATTGAAATCGCCTGCGGCAGAGGAAACCCAACGAAACTTCCAGCCCATCCGCTCGCGGTAGGCTTGCAGCTTCTCGATTGGACCGCGCGAGACGGCAACAAAGCTGACATCGTTGTGTTCGAAATGCTGCCGGGCGCCGTCGACCTGATCGCAAAGCAACGAGCAGCCCGGGCATCCCTCCTGCCATTCGGGGCCGAACATGAAGTGATAGACGACGAGTTGGCTGCGACCGTCGAACAGATCGCGAAGCGTCAGCGACCCCTCGACGCCGCGAAAAACATAGCTCTTGGCGACTTTGACCCAGGGCAGCGCGCGGCGCTTCTGTGACAGGCGGTCGCGTTCGCGGGTGAACGCTTTCTCCTCGGCCAAAAGCGCGCGGCGGGCTTCGAGCCATTGCTCCTGCGAGACCACCTCGTGCGTTGTCATGATGACCTCCTTTCGATGGAATGGGAAAAATGGTATTGCAGCTTGTCGAGAGCTCCGTTCCAGCCCTCCTCGTGGCTGCGACGCGTGCTCTCGTCGCGCAGACGGGAATGAGTGAAAGTGAGCTCGGTGCCTTCCGCAATGCCTCGAAGATCGATTTCGACCAGCGATTCGCCGGGATCCTCGCCGCCTTTCCACCGCCAACTCATGGCGAGCCGCGCGGGATTGACGATCTCGAGATACTCGCCGCTGCTTTCGTGCTCGCTGCCGTCGAGAGTGCGGAAGCGCACCCGGAATCGCCCGCCGACCCGTACATCAGTCTCCGCCAACAGCACCGGACCGGCATCCGGGCCCCACCAGTGCACGATGCCTTCAGGCGACGTCAGCGCCTCAAACACGATCGATGGCCGTGCAGCAATCCGCCGCACCAAGGTAAGGCTCGTCATCGGCCGCGCTTCCTCGCTTCAGCTTCCTTGCGTTCGGCATATACCGCCAAACGATCCAGGCTGCCCGACCAGAATCGCTCGTAGCGACGCAGCCAATCCAATGCTGCGCGCATGGGTTGCGGCGACAGCCGCACGGTTACCGTCCGCCCGAGCTTGGACCGAGTGACGAGCCCGGCCTCAACAAGCACGTCGAGGTGCTTCATCACGGCGGGAAGCTTGATGGCGAAGGGTTTCGCGAGTTCGCTTACCGAGGCGCCATCCTCGCGTTCGAGACGGGCCAGGATTGCGCGGCGCGTCGGGTCCACCAGCGCCGCAAACGTTCGGTCGAGTTGCGTGTTATAGTTCACCATATAGTGAAGTTTTAGCCAGAATATTGCGGCTTGTCAACCCCAAAGAGCCGCTCGCCAAGTTGAGGTCTGGAGCCGTACTGGTAAAGTAGCGCCATTCTTGATTTCGAATGGAGACCTCATGAGCACAGAACACCGCGTCATGCGCAGCATTGGTCTTGTCGGCTTTTGCAGTGCCGTTGCGCTGTTGGCGGCGCTTGCGGGCTGCAGCGGGGCAGATGACGGCGACGGATCGAACAAGATCAATGGATCGATTCACGTGACCGCCGGCAAGCCGTCGGGGTCGGTCGCAACGGTCAACGGCTCCATTCACGTCGATGACAATGCCACGATCACCAGCGCTTCGACGGTCAACGGCAGCGTGCATCTGGACGGCCACGCGACAGCGGACTCACTGACCAGCGTGAACGGCTCCATAACCCTGGGCGCCGGTGCGCGCGTGTCGGGTGCGGTTTCCTCGGTCAACGGCGAACTCAATTTGTCCGACAGCGCGGAAGTGAACGGTACCCTTTCCAACGTGAATGGCAAAATCACCCTGGTCTCCGCACACGTGGCCGGCGGAATCAAGACGGTCAGCGGCAGCATGAGCATCACCGGCGGATCGCGGGTGGAGGGCGGCATCCTGGTGCAGAAGCCGTCCGGCGAGATGTTGAGTATCCTTCACGAGGTTCCTCAAATCGTGATTGGACCCGGTGCCACCGTGCAGGGAGAACTTCGCTTCGAGCGCACGGTGAAGCTCTACGTCAGCGACAAGGCCACCATCGGGACGGTGACGGGGGCGACGCCGATACCGTTTACGGGAGACAATCCGCCGCCCAACTGAAGAACACGAGTGCCGACAGCGACACGCGCGTTCGTGAATTTGTGATACTACGAAGCCACCCACGACCGGATTGAGGTACAGCCATGCGAGATCTTCATTTCCACGCACTCCTTGCGGCGACCGTGCTCGCCATCGCCGGATCCGTCGGTATCGCAGCGGCCGCGAGCCCTGATCCTGCGCTCGTAAGCGCAGTCGGTAGTGCCGCGCGCAGCCCCGCTGCCGTTGCCAGGGACTCCGCCCGGCATCCGGTCGAAGAACTGACGTTCTTTGGACTTACCCCCACGATGACGGTCGTTGAATTGTGGCCGGGCGGCGGTTACTGGACGGACATTCTCGGCCCCTACCTCGCACCCGGCGGCCATTACTACATTGCGTTGCCCGCGCCGGGGAATGCCGAGGAAGACGCGAGTGTGAAGCGCCTTC